>JAUVIG010000230.1 GCA_030592825.1 Chlorobiota bacterium
AAAAAATAAACGTTTTAGAGCCTTAAAGTTTATTATACTATTATCAATATAATATATTTCTAAAAACTATACTTCAATTTCAACATAAACATATTATAGTCTGATAGATTTGCAAACATATTAGTCCCTTTACCGTCAAAAATTACTGTTGATAATGATATTTCAGCATTGTCGGTTGCTTGGTAAGAAATTTCAGGTGTATATATAAGGGCATAATTATTTCCTGTATCTTCCCAATCTGAAACAATAAATCCACCTGCAAGAGGCCTGAGTTTTAATTTTTCATCAAAAAATTTCTTTTCGTATCCAATCATAAAATAATCATTTAAAGCTTCTGTTCCTCTTTCGTGAATAAATCCATGCAAGTATTGGAAATTAAGGTATGAACCGTCTCCAAAAGTATAATCTGCACCTACCACAAATTTAATATAAGCTTTGTTTTCAAGTACAGTTGTGTCAAGAATGGTCATCTCTACAGGTGTTGACGGAGGATAAAGTGCTGATAAGTCGGTTGTCATATTTACGTTGTTTTCAGGTAAAAATGCGGCTGCTTCTGCCCAAACACCGACACTGCCAATGCTTCCCGCCAAGTCAGCTCCGAAAATATGAATGCGTGTAAATTCAAGTTGTGAATTAATATTTATACCGCCTGTCATATCAACGGGTATAAACGTATTGTATGTTGCAATCGGCATTCCGTCTCTTCCCCAAACATAGCTTAATGAAAAATCGAAACCGGCAGCAAAGCCTTTGAATTTAAATCCGGCAGTTGAACTTTCTTCAAGATTATATCTCGGAGTAAGTAATGAATCAGACATTCCCATTAATATCATTCCTTCGGGCAATTCCATAGTAGGATTTAAGGCATTTGCAAAAATACCAACCGGCATATTAACCGGTTGAAAGAAAGGCACAAAAACAGCTTGAACCGAAAATTCATTATTCAGATAATAAGTCATATTAATTGCATCTGAACCTCTGTGTCGTCCGAAATCTAAAATATCTTCCAAGTCATAAGGATTAAGGTTGTCGGTTGGGTTTAGTTTATCGGCAGTTCCCCATGCGATCCGTTGTCTGCCTATTTTTATGTCAAGATTTTTGAATAAAAACCCGTAAAGTTCAACATAAGCTTCTCTCAATTCTATATTATAAGGGTCGATAATACCTTTGTTGTAAAGGTCTGCGGAACTTGCATATTGAGGTAAACCGATATTTCTTAACCAAACATCACTGTAAAATTTTGAATTATCTGTAATTGATTTATTCAATTTTAAGCTTAATCTGCTTTCATTCCAAGCCCAATCATTAAGTTCGTTGAGTAAAAAACGTTGGTCAGTTAAGAAATCGCCCGATAATTTTATTTTATTGTCGGCTTCTTGTGCATTTGCAATATTTGTACTGATTATAATCACCATAAACATTGCGAAAATTAAATTAATTCGTTTCATTTTTTTAGATTTTTATATATTTTATTTTTAATTCTTTTAGTTATTAAGTCAAAATTTTTAAAAGCAGTCAGAGCTATTTGATGTCCTTCTTTTATAAGTTCTTTTATTGCTTCCGGTCTTGTTGTTTTATCAAACTTCGTAGGATGTTTTAAACCGTCCAGCATTACATATTTTACTTTTTTGCTTTCCGATTGATAATACAGGTTGATCAGCGTTTCTACGCCAAATCTTGAATGTTTCATTTTATTGACAATGGGTAATATGTCTTTTTTCAATAAAGAACGTTCACCTGTAAATGATTTAAAAGGATTAATGCTGTAATTAATCAGAGTTTCGGTTGCTTGTCCGAGTACCATATCTGCTTCATTTATAAACACAGGTGTTAATAATTGAGCAAAATGTTCTTCTGTAAGGTTTGATAAATCTGCATCAATGAATGTAATTATTTCACCTGTTGCATTCTCAATACCGGTAGCCATTGCAAATCCTTTCCCTTTATTTTTCGGCAGAGAAATATATTTCAGATTATGCAAATCAGTAAGTTCATTTACGATTTCATCAGTTTTGTCTGTTGAGCCGTCGTTTACAACAATGACTTCATTGAAAAAAAAATCCGTTACGATGTTGATTACTTCCTTTATTGTTTCTTCTTCGTTATAAACACATATTATTGCTGTAGTTTTCATCATTTTTTTGAATTAATATATTTTGAAATTTCTTTACTTCCGGCATCTTCTCCGATTTTTATAAGTTTATCTGCTTTATAAAAATCAAAACTGTTTGATGTATCATGAGGAATGTTAATAAGAATATCCGGTTTAAATTTTTCAACATTTTGTTTTGCCAGTTTATGAACCATTGCAGATGTTGTGGCAGTTAAAAGAGAAAAATATCCCAAACTGTGCTTATCTCCGGAACTGATTACTCTGCTGATACTCTTGATTAAACTGCGAAGTTTATAAGAATTTGAATTTTTTTCTTTTGTGCTAATTGATTTATCTTCAATTTTCTTTTTTTCTCCGTATAAATTTACAACAACAAGAATATCATTTTCGTTCCGTTTTACATGTTCAACAGGCACAGGATTTAATACACCGCCGTCAACCAAGATGGTATTTTTGTATTTTACCGGTGTAAAAATGGCCGGGATAGCTACCGAAGCTCTGATGGCTTCATAAAAACTGCCTGATGTAAACACTACCTCTTTTTCATTTAAAATATCAGTTGCAACAGCTGCAAACGGAATATTCATTTTTTCTATGGGCATATCAGGAATAAATGTTTTCATTTTTTTAAAAACTTTCTCTCCTTTTAACAGTCCGTGTGACGAAACCGTCAAATCCATAAGCCCCCATACAGCTCTCTTATTTAATGTCTTAACCCAATCGGTATATTCGGGTAATTTACCCATAGCATACAATCCGCCGATAAACGAACCGATTGATGAACCGGAAACAGATGATATATAAAAACCATGTTTTTTTAACTCATTAATAACTCCTATGTGAGCAAGGCCTGTTGAACCTCCGCTTGATAAGACTAATGCAACTGATTTTTCCATACTAATTTATTTTTGTAATTATTAATACTTTCTTTTACCGCCAGTTTTCCGGCTTCAATCAATTCTTCGGCTTTAAAAAAATCAAATGTACCGGCAGAATGACGTGAAATGCTTATTAGTATTTCGGGGTTATATTTTTCGATATTCATAATTGATAAACTATGAGTAAGTAAACCGGTTGATTTATTTAATAATGTAAAATAATTTAGCTTCGTCTTATTGTTTTTTGGCAATATTTCATTTAATTTGTTTTTAAATTCTTTGATTTTTTGCTTATAAACAGAGTTTTTTCTTTTTTCATCTTCTTTGTTTATCATCGGCTTGTCATAAGGGATATTCGCATTTACATAAGAAGCGATTAAAATATCTCCCTCTGTTCGCTTAACACGATTTAAGGGAATAGGATTAACAACACCTCCGTCAACTAATACAATATTGCCTTTTTTAGCAGGTGTAAAAATTGTCGGTATTGCAACTGAAGCTCTTACTGCATCATATATACTGCCTTTGGTAAATACTACTTCTTTCATATTTGTGATGTCGGCGGCAACAGCTATATAAGGTATTTTAAGGTCTTCAATGTTTTTGTCCGGAAAAAATGATTTCATTTTATTAAAAACTCTGTCTCCTTTTATTAAACCTTGTGAGCTTAATGTAAAATCAATAAGACTGAATACCTCTTTTTTATCTAATGTTAAAATCCATTCTTTATATTCCTGTAATTTATCCATTGCATACATTGCGGCAATAAAAGCACCCATAGAATTTCCCGCAATAGATTTTATTTCAAAACCTTGTTTTTCGAGTTCTTCAATAACTCCGATATGTGCAAGCCCTCTTGCTGCACCACCTGATAATACTAATGCTGTTGCTTGTTTCATTATAAATAATGTTTTAAAAAAGCCCGGCATTTTTATTATGGAAGTTTAACTAAAATATACTATAAATTAAATAACCGGGCTTTTATTAATACACTTGAATTAATACTACTAAAATGCTTGTTTTAATTTTCTTACGGTAAATTCATCATCAGTTAAACCTGCATCATATTTTACATTTGACATAATCATTTTTGTTGTATGTTTTTTCTTTAAATCTGTCATAGTCATTTCCTGAGCATTCCAATATTTTCCAATTTTTTTGTAAACAGATTTACCTTCTTTTACTTTGTTATTTCCTTTATCATAGAACTCTGCCGAAATTGGATAAAAATGTGTTTTATGAACTTTCATAATAACTTTTGAATATTCTGATTTGACAGATTTGGGTTTTAGCTCTAAAACATAGGCATTTGCTTCTGTTTTCAGTAACTTTGGCGTATATTTTTCAGAATTTGGTTTTGCCTCCATATCATCATAAGTAAAATCGGTTCCGGCAAATTTTGTATTTTTAACATGCGATGCAATCCTGCGTTCTTTCCCAAAAGCAGGCATGTATAAATACATTACATCATTTGGCAATGATAAAACTGCAATGCCTGCTTGAGAAGACGGTGCGGTAAATCGAAATATTCGTTTATCTGTACCTTTTTGAATGATAGTTGCTTCTCGTATTTTTTGCTTTCCTGCTTTGTCGATTAATATAATTTTTGTTTTCCCTGACATGTCTTTAGGTGAATACATTACATCGTCCATTTTCTTTAAAATGATGTTTGCATCTTGTGCGTTTGCACTAAATCCTGCAATAAGGAATAATGCACTAACTAATACTGATAATTTAATTGTTTTCATTTTTTTAAAATTTATTTGTTATTAATTTAATTTATATACTTGGCTTCTTACTTTTTGTGCCCATTCTGTATGTGATAAGGATTTATCAAAAACATTGTGTGAAATTGGCTTTCCTATTTTAACTTTAATTGATTTCCCTTTTTTCTTAAACATTTCCCTTGGAAAGAGAACTAATTCAATTTTGAATTTAATTTTGAATATTTGCCTGAAAAAATATATCGTATAAAACAGATTTGAATTTCTTCCGTGAAATCTGATTGGAACTACATCTCTTTGGTTAGTAACAGCTTTTGTAATAAAACTCTTCTTCCAAGATTTATCTTGTATCTTAAATTTATAAAAGCGTGAAACCAAGCCAAAAGGGAAATGTATAATTGGGATATCAGATGCAAATACTTTATTTAATTCGATAAAATATTTTTTTGGGTTTTTACCGAATACACTTACATTAGCAATTATTGACCGTAAATTGGGTATAAACATTAATGCTTCGTTACCGATGATTTTTATTTGTTTGTATTTATTGCCGATAACATTTGTTAGTATTATACCGTCTAATAATCCAAACGGATGATTAGCGACAAAAATACATTTCCCGTTTTCAGGTAAATTTTCTTTTCCTTCAATTTCAATTTTAATATCAAGTTCTTCCAAAAATTTTGTCATAAAATCAATACCGTCATAATCAGAACATTTGTTAATAGTTCTGTTTAATTCCTTCTGTCTGAATATTTTGATAATAACTTTAATAACAAAATTCGGTAAACTTTTCAAAAATTTTGAATCAGAATTTTTTATGATATGTGAAATATTGATGCTGTTCATTAATTTAATTTATATACTTGACTTCTTACTTCTTGTGCCCATTCTGTATGAGACAAAATTTTATCAAAAACATTATATGAAATTGGCTTCCCGATTTTAACTTTAATCGTTTTATTCCGTTTTCTGAACATTTCTCTCGGTAATAGTGCTAGCTCAATATTTGCTTTGATATTAAATATTTGTCTGAAAATATATACAGCATAAAAAAGATTAGAGTTTCTGCCCGAAAATTTAAAAGGGACAATATCTCTTTGATTTGCAACTGCCTTTTTTATAAAACTCTTTTCCCATTTTTCATCTTGTACTTTTCTTCTTTTAATTCTTGACACAAATCCGCCGGGAAAATGGGTAATAGGAGAATCAGACGCATATACTTTTTCTAATTCAGTTATATACTCTCTTGAACATTGACCAAAAACATTAACGTTAGCAATTATCGGTTTTAAATTAGGTATGAATTTGAATGCTTCATTTCCGATTGCTTTTAATTTACCGTATTTTTTCCCTACTGTATTTGTAAGAATAATTCCGTCTATTAAACCGAAAGGGTGGTTAGCAACAAAAAAGCATTTTCCGTTATCAGGCAAATTTTCCTTTCCTTCAATTTCTATTTTCAGATTAAGTTCTTCAATTACTTTGGGTAAAAAATTAACCCCTTCATAATCTGAATATTTATTAATAAT
>JAUVIG010000058.1 GCA_030592825.1 Chlorobiota bacterium
GGGAAGATAAATTAGAAAAGATGGTTAAAAAAACCATTAACGAAAATGTAACACGTATTACAGGAGTGCCGTCGTGGACTCTTGTTTTATTAAAAAGAATATTAGAGGTAACCGGTAAAAATAAAATAGAGGAAATATGGCCTGATTTTGAATTATTTATTCACGGCGGAGTAAGTTTTGTTCCTTATAAATCTGAATTTGATAAGATACTTCCAAAAGGAATCAGATATTTGGAAACTTATAATGCATCAGAAGGTTTTTTCGGAATACAAGATGATTTATCTCGTGATGATATGTTACTGATGCTTGATTTGGGTATTTTTTATGAATTTATCAGAGTTAATCAAATTGATGAAGACGAGCCTGATGTTTTTACAATCGGCGATGTAGAAATTGGAGTGAATTATGCTGTGATTATTTCTACCAACGGAGGATTATGGCGCTATTTGATTGGAGATACGGTTAAGTTTACTTTACTAAAACCGCATAAAATAAAGATAACAGGCAGAATTAAACATTTTATTAATGCTTTCGGAGAAGAGTTGATTATTGACAATGCAGAAAGAGCACTTAAAGCAGCATCTGAAAAAACTAATGCACATATAAAAGAATATACGGCTGCACCGATTTATATGTCGGATAAAGAGACAGGCGGACATGAGTGGTTGATTGAATTTTCCGAAAAACCTGATGATTTTAATAAGTTTATTAATGTTTTAGATGAGGTTTTGAAAAAAAACAATACAGACTATGCAGCAAAACGTTATAAAGATTTCACAATAAGAATGCCGGTGGTCCATATTGCCGAAGAAGGACTTTTTTATAAATGGATGAAAGAAAAGGGTAAATTAGGCGGACAAAACAAAGTTCCGCGACTTTCAAATAATCGTTTGTATATTGATGAATTATTGGAGTTAAATAAAACCTTGTAAAGCTACAAGCAAATTAAGATAAATAGTTTTTTATAAAACAGATGCTTTTAAATAAATTTGCAGTCCACAGTAGGCAGTCTTCAGAATAACCTTTTTGTATGTAGATTTTCATTGCTGTAACACAAAGTTTTAAATGTTCAAATCTGCACTCACTGTATGAAATGTTTTATATTCAGAAAAATAATGAAATATATCAACTTTATAATATTTATTTATTTTTTTAACACAGCAGAAAGTCAAGTTGTAATTGAGCAAACAATTGATATTCAGGCAAGAAACATTTATGCAGATAATTTTGATAATCTTTATGTTCTATCCGATAATGCTTTTGTAAAATATAATTCGGAAGGAGAAAAACTTGCTGCTTTCTATGCGGAAGGCGGTGAAGAAATAACTTATGCTGATGTCAGAAATCCTTTTAAAATAATTGTGATATTCGAACAGCAAAATAAGTTGTTAATTCTTGATAATAATTTGACCCCTGTCAGTAATGATATTCTTTTAGATGAAACAGATGTTTTTGGTGATGCTTTGCTATGTGGGGCGACAATTGGCGGATATTGGATTTATGATAAAGTGAACAATCAATTACTTAAATTAAATTCCGTTTTTGACACAGAGTATAAAAAAAGTTTATTCACGAAACTTAATATAATTTCAATTACTGATAATGCATCAAATATTTTTTCGCAAACGGATTCAGGCAGGATTTACAGTTATGATTATATTTCAGGAAATCCGGGATATATGCCGGAGATAAATGTTGCCGGAGATTTTTCAGTGAAAGATGATGTTTTGATATATTTCAATACATATTTTCACAGGTTAGAATTTATCAATCTTTCACAAAAAAATCAAACAATTATTATGCTTCCGAAAGAAATTGAGATTATAGATGCAACTACAGGAAATACAAGAATCTTCTTTTTTGATGACACCAAAGTTTATGTTTCTTCAAAAAAACAAGATTAGTGAAAAAATAAATATGCCAGAAGAATTGCCGCAATAATTCCCGCGAAATCTGCAATTAATCCTGCTGTAACTGCATATCTTGTGTGTTTTATTCCTACCGAACCGAAATACAGAGCTATGATATAAAATGTTGTGTCGGTTGCACCTTGAACTGTTGATGCAACTTTACCAACAAATGAATCTGCACCATGAAATTCCATAGCTTCAACCATCATGCCTCTGGCTCCGCTTCCACTTAAAGGTTTCATTAAAGCAGTGGGTAACGCCTCAATAAAATCAGTATTTACGCCGAATACTTCAAATACTGCTGCAAAACCTATGATTAAATAACTCATTGCACCTGAAGCTCTGAATACTCCTATAGAAACTAATATGGCAACGAGATAGGGTATGATTTTTACAGCAATTTTAAAGCCTTCTTTTGCACCTTCTATAAATGCTTCATAAACATTAACTTTCTTAATTGCTGCAAGTCCAATAAAAAAGACAATGATACTGAATAATATAACATTACTTGCAGTTGAGGAAATTTGTGCTATTTGTTCCTTCGGAAGCTGTTGTAAATAGAAAATTGTTCCGACAATTAATGCCGTAACTCCTCCGAGATATGCTAAAATTGTTTTATTAAATAAATTAATGCGTTGATAAATTGAGACACTGATTAATCCTGCAAGTGTTGAAAAATAAGTTGCTAATAAAATCGGAATAAAAATATCTGAAGGATCAGCAGCACCAAGTTGTGCTCGGAAAACCATAACACTGATCGGAATAATTGTTAAGCCCGAAGTATTTAATACAAGAAACATAATTTGAGCATTCGATGCCGTATTTTTTTTCTTATTTGTTTTTTGAAGTTGGCTCATGGCTTTTAATCCCATAGGAGTAGCAGCATTGTCCAAGCCAAGCATGTTTGCAGCTATGTTCATCATTATTGAACCATATGCAGGATGATCTTTTTCCAGATCAGGGAATATTTTTCTGAAAAAAGGATTTATTAATTTCGAAAACAGTCTTATTACTCCTCCTTTTTCTCCTATTTTCATAATTCCAAGCCAAAGAGTAAGAACTCCCGTTAAACCTAAGGAAATTTTAAACCCGGCTTTTGCCATATCAAAAGTACTTGAAACCATTGCAGGAAAAACTTGTGTATCTCCCAGTAAAATCAGTTTGATTAAGCCTACAATGAAGGCAATTATGAAGAAAGCTATCCAAATATAATTTAAAACCATTGTAAAGGTTATTCTTAAAAATATGTTATACAAATTTATAATTTATTAATCAGAACAACAAGAAAATAAAAAAGCAAATGTTAAAAATACATTCGCTTATATAAGTTTTGTAATTATGTTTCTTAATGTGTATATTTAATAAATTTTTTCGAAAATACAGTATTATTTATTTTAATATTTATTAGGTATACAGATTGGGGCAGTTTTGAAACATCAATTTCTTTGTGATTTGAATTAATAACATTGCTTAATACTAACTTCCCGCTTATATCATATATTTGGATTTCTGATATTATATCGGTTTCAGTTTCAATTACTAAAAACTCGGTTGTCGGATTTGGATATAATTGTATGGAATAGTTATTTTTATCAATATCCTGTGTGTTAGAATATAAGTCATTTACTTCTTCATCTGTTAAAGCACATTGAAAAATTTTAATATCATCAATTTTTCCGTGAAAATTATAGTTAAAATCATTATAATTTGGGTTGTTACCGGAGAAAGTGCCAATAAACCAATTATGTTGCATATCTAAAGTATTGTTAATAATTGAATCGGTTTTTATAAGTTCACCGTCAAAATATTGTTTTAATAAATTATCTTCTCTCGTATAAACCAAGAAATGCCAATTTTGTAATACACTTACATTCATATATTTTGGATAAGAAGAATAATTTTCCCAAAATCCGGTCATAAGATATTCTGAATTTTCATAATCCAAATTATAAGCCATATAGAAGCCCTCACGGAAAAAGTCATTATTTACGACAGATGAATATGAATGCCCGTCAAAGATATATTGCCTGTCAAGATGTTGAGAATCTATTCCGTATTGTTCATCCCAATTTTCTAAATATGCCCAAACGCAAAGAGTAAAATCACCAATGTTTGAAACATCACCTTCCGGAATAATTTCAATATAATCATCTACACCGTCAAAATAATAAGCAGAGTTTTCATTTCCAAATCTGTCAGTTGTGAGTGTGGCACCGAAAACGATTCCGTTATTATTGTTGCCGCTGACATCATCAGCATTATATGAGAAAGGGTAATCAGCTACTAAAAATTGAATAGAATCTTGGGCTGATAAACATGTAATGCAAAAAAGAGAAACAAGAATAAAGTATATTTTTTTCATTTTAAATAATGATTAGGGTTAATAATAAAAATAATAATTGAAAACTTATAAACAATTTACAATTGATAAAAGTATATAAAAAAAATTAGGTTTATGTTATAATTCAATTTATGTAGTGAGTGGTAAGATTTGTGTAGTGAACGGTAAATTTCATGTAGTGAACGGTAAAATTAAAAAATGCGTAATTGCATTTTTTGTCTTCAATATTTAGTTAAATTGCACTTTTTATATTTTCAAGTGAAATACTCTCAATTAATCATATTATTAAGTTTTTTCTTTTCATTTATTGTATCTTATGCTCAGCATCCTAAAATGCAGCAATATACAATTGAAGACGGCATATCCGGAACCGAAGTTTTTGATGTGATTCAAGATGACAGAGGTTATATTTGGCTTGCTACAAATAACGGGATATGTAAATTTAACGGAAAGAAGTTTGAATCGTATTACAAAAGAGACGGTTTGCCGGATAATTCTATTATAGAATTTTACAAAGATTCAAGAGGAAGAATATGGATATTGCCTTACAATAATAAATTAGCATATTTGAAAAATGACAGTATTTATTCATATAAATTCAATAATAAGCTTAAGGTTTATGAATATAGTTCAGTTTATAGTATTGCATCTTTTCTTGTTAAAAAAGATGATTTATATATAGGTTGGATAAGAAACGGAATTATTAAAATTAATAAAGCCGGCAATATTGACACTATTAATGCCTATTCTGAATCTTCATCTTGTGTATATCTCTTTCCTGAAAAATAAGGTCGTTTTTTCTCACAACTTTCCTTTTGAAAAAAATTACAGAACTTATTTTCAAGATAAGGATACGAGTTATTATTTTAAACCTTTCTTAAATAAAAATACTACAATAAGTATACAAATTGAATATGCATTATACAACAAAAATCTATGTGTTTCTTATGGTAAGCATTTGTTTATAGTGAGTAAATATAAAGTTAAAGCACACAGAATTTTTAAAAGTATTGTTACCAAATTAAAATATGACAGAAGTGGAAATTTATGGGTATGCACATATAATAACGGAGTATATTCTTTTCCTGATTCAAGAATAAGTGTTGATGCAAAATTCAACTTGTTAAAAGATAGAACTATTACATCATTTTATCAGGATAATGCAGGTGCATATTGGATAAGTACGATGAAAAATGGTGTTTATTATATTCCGTCTCTTAATTTTAATATAAAAGACGAATTAGTAGATAATTTTGTAAATAATATTGTCGCAGGAAATAATAAAATTTGGTATTCAACAGGTAAAAATAAGTTAGGCTATTTCGACAGTATAACAAAGAAACAATATAATTTGTCAAATAGTAGTACATTTAAAATATCTGATTTAATTTATGACGTAAATAAAAAAGAGTTGTGGGGAGGTTTTGAGCGGTTTGCAGGTTTTTTTTATATTAATTTTGAAACAGATACTTTTATTACATCAATATCTAAAAATGAAACTAAAATTACTGTTAAATCATTGTTATTAAATAAAAGTACAATTATTGTCGGAGGGAGTGCACACTTGTCTTTTTTCAGGAATAAAAATTACACATGTGTATTAACAAAAAAATTCAAAATTCCTGCACATACGATTCATTTCGGCAAAGCAAATAATGAAATTTGGATAGGAAACAGAGACGGATTATATTTTTTCAAAAATGATTCAATTACTTATTTTGGTGAAAAGAATGAATTGTTTAAGAAAAGAGTTGTAAAGTTAATATATGAAAGAAGTAATGACCTATTGTGGGTTGCAACAAAAGATTCAGGAATTTATATGGTAAAAGATGATATTGTAAAATCAATAACAGAAAATGAAGGTTTATCCGGAAATAATATAACAGCTTTGTACGTGAAAAATAATAAAGTATGGGTAGGAACAACAAATGGTTTGGATCAAATTACTATTACAGATCAAGAAAAGCATATTTATGAAATTCAACATTTTAATGAAAACAAAGGACTTGTAAGCAATATTATAAATGATATAGCTGTTATTGAGCCGGTTGTATATATTGCTACAAATAAAGGCATTTCGTTTTTCAACTATAAAAATGTCAAAAAAAATTATATAGCGCCTCCAATTTATATTACAGATATAAAAATTAACAATAAAGATACTGTATTGCAAGACAGCTATATTTTACCTTATGGTTTGAACAACATTGATATTAAATATGTAGGATTAAGTTACAAAGCACCTAAAGAAGTTACTTATCAATATCAATTAGAAGGTTTGCATGCTGAAATACAAACAACTTTTTCAAACAATTTGGAGTTTTCATTATTGCCTCCCGGTCGTTATAACTTTAAAATATATGCTGTAAATGAAGACGGAATCCGCAGTAAAGAACCAAAAGAGATTCAATTTATTATTAAACCACCCTTTTATATGACATGGTGGTTTATCGGTTTTATTGCTTTACTGTTAATATTTATTACAGGAAGCATTTTCAGAATAATTAACAGAATAAAGTTAAAGGAAATAAGAAAACGTAATCAAGTTGAAAAGAACCTTATTAAAGAAAGACAAAAAGCATTAGGTCAACAAATGAATCCTCATTTTATATTTAATACTCTCAGTTCTATTCAAAATTATTTATACAAAAATGACAGAATTTTTTCTTCGGTCTATTTGGAAAAGTTTTCACAATTAATGAGAAATACACTTTATAACTCACAGGAAGAATTTATCTTATTAAAGGATGAACTAAAATCATTAAGTGCTTATTTGGAATTAGAACAAATAAGATTGAATAACAAATTTGAATTCAAAATAGAAACTGATAATGAAATTGACATTTATTTAATTAAAATTCCTGCTTTTTTGATTCAACCTTATGTTGAAAATTCAGTTTGGCACGGTATAAATTAAAAAGAAGAAAAAGGTATTGTTGAAATTGATTTCATAATAAAAGATGATTATATAATTTGCAGTGTTGAAGATAACGGAATAGGAAGAAAAGCATCATCAGAAATCAATAAAAGAAAACTAAAATCTCATATATCATTAGGAGGAAAAATTACAGAAAAACGATTAAATTTATTCAATTCTTTATATAAAAGGAAATTATCAATCAGATATACTGATTTAACAAATAAAAACGGGGAATCTACAGGAACGAAAGTTATCCTTACAATTCCGACTTTTTATGAATAATGAATTAACTAAATATTACAATGGGTATAAGCTGTGTTATTATTGATGATGAATCAAACAATCGTGAACTGATTAGTAATATTATCAAAGATAATTTCAGTAATATTGAAATTGTAGGAACCGGAGAATCAGTTATTACAGGACTAAGTGAAATTAATTTAAAAAAACCACAACTGATTTTCATGGATATTGAACTGCCTGACGGTTCGGGATTTGATATTTTGGAAAGTATTCAAGAAAAAAATCATAAGGTTATTTTTATTTCAGCTTTTAATGAATATGCAATAAAAGCTTTTAAATACAGTGCCGTTGATTATATTCTGAAACCGATAAATATTTTAGAATTTATAAAAGCAGTAAATAAAGCAATAAATTTTATTGAAAAACATAATAATTACAGTATTTTATTAGAAAATATTAAATCAGATTTTCCGTCAAAATTGGCAATGAATATTAGCACAGGGGTTGAGTATATTGATGTAAATAATATTATTTATATTGAAGGAGACGGCAGATACTCTAAAATATTTGTAAAAGGCGGAAAAGAATATCTTGAAGCTAAAATAATATCTTATTTTGAAGAAATATTGAATGAACATATTTTTTTAAGAATTCATAAATCATATTTAATTAATCTTTATTATGTAAAATCATATAAAAAAGCTAAGGGGGGGCAAAATAGTTATGTCTGACGGTACTGTTTTAAATGTTTCAAGATCCAAAAAAGATGCTTTTCTTGAAAAAATGGCTGATCTACAGTAAACTGTCATATCACAAAGATTCTAAAAATAAATGAATATTCATAAAGCAATTTAACTGTAGGAAGTTGTATTTATTATGCTATTCTTTTTAAACAGATAGAATTGGGATGAAGCAGTTAAAAAAGTTGTTTCAGACAGAGAAGCTAATGATTGGTACGCTAACAGCTTTGATATTGACGGTGATTATGCAATTGAACAAAAAATTGGACTTTATATATACGCATTTGCTAATGCCTATATTTAAGAAAATCTATAAAATATAACTTTCTTTAAATTCAGATCTGCTGATTTTATGCTCATTTTCAGCTATTACATCTAATGTTAATTTATCAAAATTAACGCCATTTGGGATTTCACGCAATAGGTCGGAATATTTCTCTTTAAAATATTGAAAGTGATATGCCCTGCTTAAACGTCTTGCCAATGTATGTTTGGTTTGTTTTTTGTTTTTTCCGGTTATTTTTTTGATTATAAAATCCTTTATCAAGTCAAGTTTAGTTTCTTGTCTTGTTGTACTAAGTAATTCGCCATGTGTAATACCAACATCAGTTACATAAACACCATAGCCTTTTTTTCGAACTTTAAAAGCAAATTCAATATCTTCAATACCATTTGGAAGCAAATATTCATTATACAAACCCATCTCTTTTCTGAACATTACAAGCATGCAGTTGACGGAATCAACTTTTACAACATAATCCTGTAATAACTTCCATTTGCATTTTCCAATTAGTTGAGAGCCTTTGCTTATATATGGAGATGCAAAATTATCATCTTTTTTAGTATCATTTTTAAAATAATATCCTCCTCTAAATCCGCCTATTAAACCTATATTTGGGTAATTATCCAAATAGAATTCTAATTCTTCCAGCCAAGTTTTTTGTTTAAAAGTAATGTCATCCTGCATCAAACTTATATATTCACCTCGTGCAATACGTATACCTTCATTATATCCGCCTGAAATGCCTAAATTTTTCGGGGTATTAATTACTTTTATATTATATTTAAATGTCAATATTTCAGACGGGATGTTGATGCTTTTGTCTTGCGAACCGTTTATTACAACAATAACCTCTGTGTTTTCGGCAGGTTTTGTGTATGCTTTAAAAGATTTCAGCATTGCTTGAAGGCTATTTGCATTATTCATTCCGGAGAGTATTATTAACGAATGCTTAATTTTTCTTTTTTCGTCAAAATAGGGTTCAATTAATTTTGGAGTTGTTTTAATTATTGTTTCAGCAAAACTGTCATGTACAGGAGCAGAGAATGCTGCAATATTATTTATTATGTTCGGATATTTTTTGAATATATTCAGCTCTTTTATTCCCCCTATTTTTACACCAAGATAAATAAGTTCAAATTCTTTTGTTAATTTATCAGGATTTATTTTTTTCAAAGAAGCTGAATATTCATTACCAACAACATATAAATTATCGCAGTTATCTAATTCTCGTATTTTATTTGGGAATAATATTTCAAAATCATCTGTTCCTAATATGGCTGTTTTTACATTTTTATTTCTTATTTGCTTTAGTATTACATCTGCATTAATGCTTTTTTTACAGATTTCTAATAACTTGTCATCAGTATGTTCTAATCCAAGATTTTTCATAATAATTCACTGTCAGATTTTTTTCTAAATGCTTCAAGTTCCTCCGGTGTTCCCATGATTTCAACGATTTCATTTCGAAGAACATGAATATATACTTTTTTTCCGTTGTCGATAAGATACTGATACATTGGTGCGATGTATACTTCTCTGTTTTCCCTCTTAATTTTTTCCAACATAATTTTATAGGTATCTTTATATGTTTTCCAGTTATCAAAATAATAAAAACCTATAGTTGCCAAGTCGGAAATTTGTTTTTTTTCTGCAACTTCTGTTGCAAAATAATTCACATTTACTTTTACAAAACTCCATTTTTCACTATTTGCTCTAATAACAGGTATAAAACCGGAGTAACTGTCTTTAATTTGTTTTTTTCTGATTTCCCCGGGTTTTACATAAGTATCAATATTATAAATTGCTATTGCATCGTTATCAGAAATATATTCGCCGGCAAGCAAGGCTGTTGTTGCTTGGCCATCGGTTTGTTCTTTGAGTACAACAAAGTTAAATTTTAATATTCCAATTGATTTACAGGTTTTAGTAAGAAACTCTTCATCGAAAATTTCTGCTCTGGTAATAAAAATGAACTCTTGGTTGAAAAAATCTGTCAAAGAGATTAAAGCCCATTCAAATAATGTTTTATTCTTTACAACTATTTTATATTTAGGTATATCAAAACCTTTAGTTTTAAACCTGTTGCCCAATCCGGCCATTGTTATTATTATTTTCATAATAAAAGTTTATTTGTCATCTTCTAATAATTTCAGTATTTTATCATGTGATAATTCTCTAAATTCTCTTGGCCTGACTGTTTTATCATCAACATAAAAACCATTTTTTCCGCACCACGGTTTACCAAAATGAATCTCATCATAAGGAATTTTATGTTTGTCTAACCATAAGAATAGGATTTTAGCTGTTTCTGCATTAATTTTCCCGATATTGCCATTATGTGTCCTCATTTGACGACTTGTAAATAATATAATATAATATCCCTGTTCTTTATATTCACGAACTTTTTCAATCATTTCTTTTTTTGGCTTTGCTTCAAAGTAGTGCAAACCTTTATTAACTGTTTCGCACAGAGTGCCGTCTATGTCAAATACTATTACTTTTTCTTCCTGTATCATATTCTTCTCATATATATTTGCTTATTAGTTGTATTCCTGTTGCCAGCATTACATGTTGCCGGTTCTTATTATCATTATGCAAAGGTATCATACTTAAAAACAAAAGAGCTTCTAAAATAGAAATTTGGTCAATATTCATTTTAAATTTTTTCATATAAGAAATGAAAAGTTTTTTTATTTTAATATGTTTTTCTCTGTGAATGATTTTATAATCAATAGAGTTTTGTTTAATATCAACATAGAATAAATCATTAATAATGAAATCATAAAGCCCGTTGATACTGTGACTCAACTTTGCTAAATCATATCTGATGTCTCCGTATATGTCCAAATCTCCGAATTTACCTCTCGGGTCGATATATCTTACCAATTTGCTGTTAGTGTCATATAAAATGTTTGAAAAACATAAATCTCCGTGGATAATAGAAAAAGAAGGAATTTCAAAAATTTTATTTTTAATAAGAGTTTTTTCCAGTCTATTTAAAATTATATCAATTGAATCGTATTTTATATTATTAATATATATTGGGTTTGTAAAGAACGAATTAAATTCTTCTGTTTCTCTGATTGAATTTAACCTGTTGAATGTTTTTTTAATATACATTTTTCGGATATTTTTTTTTGTCTCACTTTTTGACAATTTCAATGTGTATTTATACATATCCTTAAATACTATAAGTAAAGAATCAAATATTTGTTTCCATTCTCCAATGCTTAAATCACCATAAACAAAAATCTCATTAAGCGTATTGTAGCCGTAATATTCCATTTTTATATACATATTAGTATATTCGGTTGAATATTCCAGTATTCTCGGGCTTACATATTTTATGTCTTTCGGAAGTTTTAAATACCAAAGTATCTCATTGTAGAATTTTGTTTTATCATCGCTTTTTTTTGTAAGAATGCCTCTTTTTCTGTCAACCTTAATAGAATTAAAAAAACGTTCTTTTACTTCATGTTTAGATGCAATATACCTGTCCGGGTGCCCTAAATCAAGCCATTTTTCGGGTTCAACAAATTTGAATTTGTAATGTTTGTTATATTCAAAAATTGCTCTGTAAAAACTATCAATTGCTGGATTATCAACAGTTGTGGTTTTTGATATTATTTTATAGAATAAGTTCACATCACTAAATACAAATAAGCCGACAAATGCACAGTATTCTTCATCAAGATTTGAGTTTTTATATTTATCAATAATTTCAAGAATATTTCCTGTTTTAAATTTAAAGTTTGTCCAACGTACTTTATTTGCTGTTTTATTGTAATATATTAAATCTTGATTATTAAAGATTGAATCATCTTTTACTATAGTATCACCAAAATTTATTGCTGTTTTGTTAATTTGAATATTATTATATTTTTTAAGTATCTTGTCTAATCCGATTTTTAAAGTATATCCGAGGTCTTTTAATTTAGGGATTTCAACTAACTCTATTTTGGCGATTTTTTTTAGTTTTAAATATTGTTCAATGATTTCTTTGTTTTCATTTACTAATATAAATATTTTGTCATAAGCTTCATATTGAGAGTATAATCTGTTTAATACCGGTTTTTGATTTAAAGGAATCATTACGCTTGGTATCGAACCAAGGAAAATCTGCATTTCGGAACTAACTGTCGTTGCACTTGGAATAATAACTATGTCCATTATTTTAATCTTTTCTTATTAAATAAAAAGTTCTTAAAGTTATTAAATTTATCGTTAATATCTTCAGACACTTTAAAGGAAATTATTCCAATTCCAAATATAACAGTTATAAATATACCTCTCATCAAGATATCAAAGAAGTAATTATCAATAACAGGAATGAGAAATTCTGTCGTCAGAAAAATTAATATTCCTATGCAAAAAACGTATAAATGATTTTTGTTCAGCGGCCGGAAGTTATATCTTTTCAGTAAAAACACATGTCGCATAATAACAAATATACAGTATGAAATAAAAGAAGCCAAAGCTGCTCCGGTAATTCCTATTAAAGGAATTAAAAAATAATTTGTTATAATTAACAAGAATACCAGTATTATCATAAAAAAGGCCAGAAACTTATAATGTCTTGAATTTCCCATAATCGGACCGCTCACTCCGGCAAGCATTTCAACTAAATTTGCAAGTGAAATAAAAAGAACAACATATTTTCCCTGTTCATATTCAGGAGGTAAAATTTTAAAAATGTTATGAATATTGCACCAAATACCAAGAAAAAGATACAATCCGATAATAAATAGATTAATGCTGCTTTTTTTGTAGATTTTATTTATAATCTTGGTATCATTATTTTTCCAAGCGTCAGCAATTAAAACAGATGATATTTTTTTTACAACTAAAGAGGGTTTCAAAATTATTGCTCCGTAAAAAAATGCAATTGAATAGATACCCGTATAATCCAGCCCCAATTCTTTGTCCAAGTTTATCATTATTTTGTCAATATTTGCAATTGCCAAACCGCTTAAACCGGCAATTATTCCAAACAATCCAACATTCAGCATTGAATTTCTTAATTCTCTGCTAATAAAAATAAAATTTGGTTTTAGGTTGAATTCTTTCCTTTTTATTAATGAAAGAACAAGTATCAACACTAAAATACCATTGATAAAAATATAAAGAGAAACAAAGTAACTAAACGAAATTAACTCAAAAAAATATGCTAAGATGATAACTAAATTTAATAATCTTAATAAAACATCTCTGAGGAAAATACCAAGCGTAGCA
>JAUVIG010000394.1 GCA_030592825.1 Chlorobiota bacterium
CCTGTTTCTTCAAGAAAGCGAACATAGTTTATCTGGTTAAACGAAGAATATCTTGTTGTACCGAAATAAGATTGAGCTAAAGCATCATTTAAACTGCTGTGTTCTGCACTGCCTGATTGATAATCTTTTTCTGTTCTGTAAAAAGATGTTTTATCTGCATTTTTAATATATTCTACAGCATCAATTGTTCCGTCATTATATCCGCCTTTATCTTTATTAAATTCATTTCTTGTTACAGGCAATCTGCCTGAATATGACTTATATGAAAAATAACTTAATTCAACAATCAGAAGAACTAAAATACCAATTTGAGCAAATGATTTGTATTTTTGTTTTGACATTAATATCAGCAATCCTGAATATAATAATAAAATAAATACAATTTTCATTCTCAAGCTGTTATCTACAGCTTCAGGAGAAATTGAATTATACGGAAAGAATAACACAACAAGCAAAGCCGCAAAAGTTCCTCCCAACAGTACATAATTAATCTTAAAACTTTTATCTAATTCATTTAAGGCATATACAGCATAAAAAAGCAGTGTAAACGGAATAAAAAAATCAAATCCAAAACGGAAATAATCGCCGGTAAAAGCAAGAAAAATATGTCGCAAATACGGAAATATTAGTGTTAACATCCAAAATCCGAAAAAGCTGCCGAAAATTATCTTTTTTCGTTTGTTAAGATGAATGAAAACTTGCGGAAAAATCAGTAAAGTCAGTAAACCAATATAAAATAACGGTGCTTCCAAATAATTTTGCCAATCTTGAAAATTACTTCCTGTTCCGAGAATGTCATTTGAAAAAAATCTTAATAATGTTGTAGCAGTTAGATTATTTTGTTCAACAATTTCCTGTCCTTGGCTTAATGCTTGACTGTATGAAACATTGCCTGCAACACGCGGACTGAAAAATAGTTTTAAAAAAACAGGTAATATTTTTGAAATATTCATTAATAATCCGGCTATGCCGAGAACAATCATTTTTCCTGTAAGTTTTAAAAACCCGGAAAATTTACCGGCATCTGTTGAAGTGAATCTGAAAATTGCATAAATGGCTAAAAATAAGGAATATATATATAAGTTGAAAGGATTAACACAAATAAACATTATTGCAAAGGGGAAAAAATACCACCGTTTTTTTACAAATAATTGCTCAAATGAAAACAGCAAAAAAACTGCATTAAAAATTTGTCCGGAAAAACCCCAACTGCTTCCGACAACCATAAATCCTGAAAATGCAATAATTAATGCTCCTATTATTGAAGTCATATGTTTTATCGAAATTGTTCGAAAATAATAATAAGCCATAATTCCGCTTAACAGAAAATGAAATATAAAATTTTTCAAAAACATGCCTGCAATAAAATAGTCTTTATCCCATATTCTAATTCCGATATAATCTATTATAGTTCTAAACCAACTCAAAGGATGCGTGTCGAAGGTTGAATAAGAGACCTCTCCCATACCTTTGTAAAAAGACCATTTGCCGGAGCCTTCTTTCATTAACTCTATTTTGTTGGCTAATGCCGGATAAGTTTGGTTTAATGAATCGCTGCCTATATCTTTAAAAAAAAATAAATATTCACCGGTAATATACTTTCCGAGAGCAATAAAACCAATAATAAATACAAGCCCGATAAGTATCCAAATACTGTATGGTGCAGGATATTTTTCAAAAAATGTTTTTTGCAGAATCTGCTTTTTTCGTTGGGGTTTATCTTTTTTTAATTGTTTTTTTAATACTTGGGAAGTTTTTTTCTCTCGTTTCATATTTATTTTTTTCCAAAATTATTAAAATTTGTTTTACCTGATAAATTTTAAAGAGAAACGGGTTAATATTTCAGCTCTTTTATCCCAAGTGTATGACTTAAGAAAATCATTATACGAATTATTTGCAAGTTCAGCACCGAAAGACGGATTTTCTGCAAATTTTATAACAGCGTTTTTCCAGCTTTCGTAATCATCAGGCGGAACTAATATTGCATTGTTTTCATTTAAAATTTCTCTCAATACAGGCAAATCTGAACAAATTACCGGCTTTTTGCTTGACATATACTCAAAAATTTTCAAAGGAGACATAAATTGAGAAGTTTCATGCGCTCCGTAAACTAAAACTTTTTTTTGATAGGGTGCAAGCAATATATCAGCACTGTTTCTGTATTTATAAACATCAGCCGGTGAAACAAAACCCAAAAAATGCAAGTTTTTAAAATTAATTTTTGATTTCCAAAAGTCAATATCTTTATCTAATCCGCCGACAATATAAAAATCATGTTCAGGCAATTGTTCTGCCAAATATATTATATTTTCTATTCCTCTTCCGGGGTATAGATGCCCGGTGTACATTATCTTTAAATTACCTGAATTTGAATTCAACTTAATTTTATGTGAAAAATCGGGTACAGGTACCGAAGCGTCAGGTAATACAGCAATATCATCAATGTTATAATTTTTCTTCCTGTATATATTTTTAAGAGCTTCAGTAATTACAATCAGGCGAACAAAATTTTTGTGCTTAATCAACTTATTAAAATACAGATTATTTACAGGTCCGATTTCCCACATAGGAGCATGCGATTCCAAGATAACAGGAAGCCCTTGTTTAGCAGCAATATAACATCCGAACACTTGTCTGCCGTAAACTATGTCGGGCTTATGATTTTTTAAGATTTTTTTAATTTTCGGATTAATAATAAGCTCTCTGTAAATTGCATTTAAAATCTTATTTTTAAAATGCAAAGCACTAATTATCTTTAAATTAAAAGTTTTTTTTATACCATAGAAACTGAAAATATTGTCAACATTTTTCAACTCAAGTTGTTTGGTACTTACTGCGATAAATAACACTTTATGTCCAATTTCAGCCAAAGAATTACACATATTCATAACATGCACACTGTTTGCTGTTTTTGAAGGGAGTATTGAGTCTGAAATATAAATAATTTTCATGAAAATAATATTCTGTTGATTTTATTGATGTTTCTTTTTCTTTAATAAAAATTTTTCAATATTCTTGCGAAGAAATAATTCAGTATTGTATATAAATGAATTTCTTATATGTTTATTACCTACCGGAAATCCAATATTATTAATTTTGTTGCCATTGATGTTCTCAATTTTTTTCCATTTATCAAAATTTTTAGTTCCGACGGCAAAAATATATGTTGAATTTCGGGGAATTTGAGAAAAATTCAAATAAATCAGAGAAAAGCTGTTTTGAATAAACAATTTGTTTACTGCTTGTGGTGTAATCCTCCAATAATCGCCATACTCACCGTGAACTTCTTGAATAAAAGGCAAAATCACTATTACAATATCCTTACTTAATTTGCATAAGTTTTCAAATGCTTTGAAAATATTAAAAACATGTTCGAGTGTTGTGTGATTAAATACAACATCAAACTTTTTAATAAGATTTTCGGGTAAATCTTTTTCTAAATCAAGAAATATCTCATTTTTAATATCTCCTTGAAAACCTCTTGCTTCTGATATATAGTTTGTAAGGTGATATTCTTCAGCCGAAGTAAAATAATTTTTATAATAATCACCTTCTTTGTCTTTATCTTGCCAGCCGGATACATTTACAACTTTACCTCGAAAAAAAGAAGACACTTTCTTTAATTCTGTATTTGACCAATTTCTTGGTATTGTAAATTTTCTGTCTTTTAATATCATTTTCTTATCTTTTCAAATATTTTTCAAATCTACATCAAAAATAATCATCCTTCGTCCTTTGAATGTCGGAATATCAACACAAATATTTTTCTTATCCTTGCTTAATCTCGGATGCAAATCACATCTTGTTTCGTTTTGGTATGAATACGGAGTATTTATCTTTGCAATTTTATGTACTTTTTCTTGAAACTTATAAAATAACAGATTTTGTTCTTTGAAAAAACCCAAGGGATATGTATCGGTAATAATGCTGTTATCGGAATAAAAACTCGGATGGCCGTCATTTTTAATCATTACCGGAATTACAGGAGAAATTTTTCCGTTTTTTGTATTATGCAAAGTGTATGTATACCCTTCTTTATTTTCCGAAAAAATTAATA
>JAUVIG010000042.1 GCA_030592825.1 Chlorobiota bacterium
CGCTTCCGGGCAAGACTCTTTCGAAGATTGTTGTGCCGTCGGCAAATGATTTTCTGGTTTCTTCAGGTACACCGTCATAAGCCATTAATATACGTTCTTCAACAGTTTCAATTGCTGTCGGGATATCTTCTTCCGGTCCCCAAAGAATTATTTGTGCATCTTCTTCTTCGGCATTCAACCAATCAGCAATTTTTTTAAACTCTGCATCATTAAGAACCGGTTCCAATTCTTCGGAATGGGTCATATTCGGTTTCTCAATGCATGCTATCACTTTCAATCTGTTGACGAACTCATCTGCAAAGATTTTTCCGGGTTGTGTGAAATGAGACAATAATCCTTTAAATCCGGGAATGTTGATTGCCGTTACTTTAAAACCTTTATTTAAAACCTCTTTTACCGGCTTGCTCATTAATTCAGTATGAGAAAAGTCAATTTCTTTATGAGACATTTTCGAGTTAGCTTTTTTTACGCCGTTTTTATTGAGCAATTTTTTTATATTCAGTAAAGCATATTGCCTGAAAGCTTCGTTATGAGAAAGCAAGGGAATCCGCTTGTTATGGGCAACTCCTTTGATCTCTACACGACTCCCGCCTGCACAACTTACGTTAACGTCTTCTCTTCCTGCACCTATTCCTGTTCTTACTTTTCCTGTACTCCTGTTTAAAAATCTAATATATTCAGCTGCTTCTGCCAATTCATCAGGTGTATCCATATCAGGATATGTAACAGTCTCAATAAGAGGCATTCCCAAGCGATCTGTCTTATAAACTCGAAGATGTCCCACATCTGAAATTTCTCTGCATGAATCTTCTTCAATACTTAATTGAATTAATCTTACTTTCTTTTTCTTCAATTGTATCTCTCCCTCAACACCGAGAATTGCCGTTCTTTGAAAGCCTGTGGGGATGCTTCCGTCAAGATATTGCTTTCGGGTGATATGTACTTCTCCCACTATATTTAATTTTGAGAGCAAAGAAATTTCCAGAGCTGTCTCCAAAGCTTCTTTATCTATGGGAAAAGGCGGTGTATCATCAACCTCATATGTGCATGCATTTTCATTATTTAAACGGTAAATGATTTCCTTTTTGGTTTTGAACTCCATTAATGCTGTACCGTCGTATTCTCCCAATTCACTGAGTGTGGGACGCATATGTCTTATAACTTCCGCATTGTAGTCGTCATCATCATGGTAAATTCCGGCAGGGCATCTGCAAAATAATTTGCTTTTGGTTTTCAATTGCTGATGAACTTCGAGTCCGGATTTAAAGCCTATTCTTTTGTAGTCTTTGAGAGTCGCCTTTTTCCTGTCAACAAAGCCGATGGCTTTCATTGTGGCTTTGTAGTTCTTTTTGGGATTTATTTTGCTCATGTGTTATTTCAATAAAACGATTTTTTGTAAATTGTCGTAAAATCCCCAAAGATAAAAAATTAGATTATATTTTCTAATTACAGATTATGTTATTTAAGGATGTTGGGATTAAAAGGAAGAAATTAGTAAATTGAAGTGAATTATTTTAGGTAAAACACCTGAAATAATAGTTTAAATAATATTTTGCCGGTTTTCTTCTTTTAATGATCCGTTTAATGTGAAATAAAACTTACTTCCTTTACCTAATTCGGTCTCAACCCAAATTTCACCATTGTTTTTTTCGATAAATTCTTTACAAAGCAGTAAGCCAAAACCACTTCCTTTCTCATTATTTGTGCCTAAAGTGGTATATATTTTTTGAAAATTAAAGACTTTTAATTTTTCAGATTTCGACATGCCAACACCTGAATCGGCAATACAAAATTCCACTTTTGAATTGACTTTATCAGCGCTTATTGATATATTACCGTTGTCAGGTGTGTATTTAATTGCATTGAAAATTAGATTTCGGAATATGGTTGAGACCATATGCAAATAGGCATTAACCTGAATTCCGGGGGTTATATCAATATCAATAATAATTTTTTTCTTTTTGATTTGATTATCAAGTAGTTTAATTACATCTTGAATAATTACTAAAACATTGATGTCTGTATAGTTTTTTTCAATCAAATCGGAATGAGCTTTCGACCAATCCAGTAAATTTTCTAATAAGGATTTTATGGAATTCATACTTTTATTTATTTCATTAAGGAATTTCATCTTTTTCTCATCATTGAAATTATCATAATTTTCAATGAGATATTCTGTTATTGATGAAAATCCTTCAACAGGGCCGCGTATGTCATGTGCTATAATAGAATGTATCTTGTCTTTATGAGCTTGGGATATTCTTAATTTTTCTTTTTGATTAAATAATTGTTTTTCCTTATTATTAGCATAAACTTGATAAATTCCGATTGCTAAGCCAAAGCACATAAAACAAATTATGATATTTGTTCTTTTTAACAGAGTTATATATTCTGAAGGTAAGTTTATTTCAGCATTAAAAAACGGAGGGAAAAATTCAATTATCAAATAGAGAAAAATATTAATCGGAATAAAAATGAAGAAATATTTTTTCTCTTTTGAAGACCACATAAATAAAGGTATAAAAGCAGAAAGAAGAAGAAAAACATGAAAGCCGGGATCTTTATTGAAAACCACAGTTGAAAAGCATGTCATAAAAATCGGAAAAAAAACGGCAATAAATAATTTAGCAAATTTGTAATGTCCGTTTTTATTGATAAAAATAATTCCAAATGCTGTAAAAGAACAAATTGAAAGGAAAAAAACTGCTTGTCTGAATAATTGAAAATCCAATACAGAACAAATAACTATATAAATAGTCATTGTTATAATTGAAGTAAATGCAATATAATTTACCAAACTATTTCTCCTTATACTATAACTTGTATAATTGGTTTTTGAAGAACCGGGATATTGGATACCCATAAAAGTCTTAAAGTATTGTAAAAATCTATACATATAAGATCAATCTGTTAAATTAGAATTGTTTATTTATCTTGTTTTTCTGTTATTTTCTCTTTGTTATTATCTGAATTTATTGGTTTGTTAGGAATTGTAAAGTAAAATGATGAGCCTTTTCCCGGTTCACTTTTCATCCAAATTTTGCCACTGTGTTTTTCAACAAACTCTTTACACAATATTAAACCTAAGCCTGTTCCTGCTTCGTTTTCTGTTCCTTTGGTTGAAATGGCTTCTGTTATTTTAAATAATTTACTTTGTATTTCGGGTGAAATTCCCACACCGCTGTCTTCTACAGATATTTGTGTAAAATTTTGCTCGTTTTCATCTGTCACAAAACGTGTATTTATTGATATTTCTCCGTTTTTGGGTGTAAATTTTAACGCATTCGAAACTAAATTCCGTATTACAGTTTCTATCATATTTTTATCGGCATATACAAACAAGCCGTTTTCTATATTTGCCAATAATTTTATATTTTTTTTTCCTGCAATTTCTGTTAATAATAAAATTATTTCATCAATTAATATTTTAATATTGATTTTTACGGGCGAAAAATCAATTAGTCCTGTTTGAGAATGTGACCAAGAAAGTAAATTTTCCAACAATCTGTAGGCTTTTATTAAGCTGTCATTAATAAATTTTAAGTATTTTTTTCGTTTTGTTTCATCATATTTTTGATAATTTTTTAATAAAAGATTCGAAAAACCTAATAATGCACTGAAAGGACTTTTTAAGTCGTGTGCAATTATTGAGAAGAATTTGTCTTTTGTGGCATTTAATTCATTGAGTTTTTTATTTTTTGTTTTCAATTCTTCTGCCTGGTTTTGGATTTCTATATTTTGTTTTTCGATTTCTTCTTTTTGTGCGGAAAGGATACGGTTTGCTTTACGTTTGTGCAAAAAACCGCGAAACACGACTAAAACAAGCAGGGCCATTAATATAAAACCGACAATAAAAGAATTGCGCACGGTTTTTTGCCGTTTTTCTTCTTCTGTACGGACAGCATCTTTTTTTTGCTGTTCCAATTCAATTGCCTGTTTCTCTTTTTCGTATTTATATTGATATTCCAGGCTTGTTATTTTTTTTACTTTTTCCTCATTATATAAACTGTCATTCATTGTTTTAAAAACAACATGGTATTTATACGCCTCTTTATACAAACCCAAAGCCTCACTACTTTTTGCCAATATTTCGGAACTTTCTTTAAGAAATTTGGCAACTCCAATTTCTTCTGCCATTATATAGGCTTTTTTGCTGTAATAATAAGCTTCTTTTGTTTTTTTCTGTTTAAGATATAATGAGCCTAATTCTTTATAACACCCGGTTTCAATAGATTTATTACCCGTTTCGATACTTATTTTTAATGCTTTTTTGAAATGTTCCAATGCTTTGGGGTAATCGTCCTGACTTTTATAAATATTTCCAATATTACTGTACGACTTTGAAATTCCACTTTTATCACCTAACCCCACTTTTATTTTTAATGATTTTCGGTAATATTCCAATGCTTTGGGATAATCCGCCTGATATTCATAAATAACCCCAACATTATTGAAACATTGTGAAATCCCACTTTTATCGCTTAATCTCTCGTTTATTTTTAATGCTTTTTGGAGATATTCCAATGCTTAGGGATAATCGCCCTGATATTTATAAATAACCCCAATATTATTGAAACATTTTGAAATCCCACTTTTATCGCCTAATTCCTCGTATATTTTTAATGATTTGTGGTAATATTCCAATGCTTTGGGATAATCTCCCTGATATTTATAAATAACTCCAATATTATTAAAACATGAAGAAATCCCATTTATATTGCCTAAGCCCTCGTATATTTTTAATGATTTTTGGTAATATTCCAATGCTTTGGGATAATCTGATTTTATATAATAATAAATCCCAATTAGTTTTAGGCTTTTGGCTTTTCCTTTTGCAAAATTTAGTTTATCGGCAAGTTCACCGGCTTCTTCTGCATATTTTAAGGTTTTATCTGTATTTATTGAGTATAGTTTATAGGCAGTTTCATTCAATAAATTTATTCTTATTGTATCTTTTTTCGTATGTTGGCGTAATAGGTTTTCGAGGCTGTCAATTACCTGTATTTGGGCTTTTGATTCTAATAAAACAGAACCGGAAATTAGTAATGCGAGGATTAGACTTAGTTTTTTCAGCATAGATTGCATATTACTAATTTTTAATAAAAATACTGATTTTTTTTGGCTGTTCTTTTATATATTAATTTTATATCGCGTGAATTAGTGTTAAGCCTGTTATTAATACTCAAAAAAGCGACTGATATAATGATACAATTCAATTACACGGTCTTTTGTAATTTCAAAATACTCACTTGCAACAAAGATGTTTTGAATGGTTCCGCCTCCGGAGTATTCAGGCTTGGAAATTATACTGTTCAAATTTCTTTCGCTGTCACGAAATTTAATCCAATTTCTTTGGCTTTGCTTTAATGCTTCTTGATCTGATTCGTTCAATTTTTTCAGTAAAATTTTATAATATTTATTTAACAGTTTATCATATTCTTTCTCAGCTTCATACATGGTATTAACCATTCCTGTAGTTGTATAATCATTATCCATACGCAAGGAAAGCATTAGCTCTACTTTAAATGTATCAACTTTAAAACTAATCACTGTTTGTTTTTCGAAATCAGAGATATAATCTTTAGCTTCGAGTTTTTGTTTCAACAATTCAGCTTTTTTATTGATTTCCTTTTGAAAGTTTTCTGTTTCGTTTTGACTGAAAACAAAACAGTTTATTAATATTGATAAAAGTAAAATTATAAAATGCTTCATGTTTTTCATATCTTTTTTGTTTTTTAAATACTCATTATTTACAGCAAATATACCGAATATTTTGGTATAATTATACATAATTTGTTATCATCCGGTCAATAAAGTCATCTTACGACTAAAATTGAAAATTGCCGGGAACTTAAATGTCTAACTGCGTGTAATTTAACGAAGTCTGATGACTAATTTTAAAAATGCCGACTTTATAGACAGACACTAATTATACATTGTTTATTATCATCCGTAAACCTTTTTTTAGGACGAGACAACCAATTTTTCTACCTTTATAATATCTCTGCTTTTAAACTTAACAAAATAAATTCCTTTAGGATAGTCGGATATATCTATTTGTTGAGGTTTATTATATTCTTTGCTGTATAAAACCTGTCCGTTGATATTGATTATTTCAATATTTCCTTTGCCGGCAATTTCTATGTTGATAAAATCATTTGTAGGGTTCGGGTAAATTTTGAGAATATCAGAGTTTTCAGTTTTTATTATTGCAACAGGAGTTTCAGTTCCGCTTATTTCAATATCATCAATAAATAAATTATTGCCTTGAACATTAAAGTTCTCAAATTTAACTTGTATTGAAGGATTACCTGCCCATGCGATAAGGTCAATATTATTACAAGGGCTTCCCGCTCCGCTTCCGCACCAATCATCAACAGATGAAGGGAAAAACGGTGAAACAGTATCAGGGGCAGTAGCAAAATTTCCTGTACCGTCTTCGCCTCCTGCCCAAACTCTTGTCCATGTATTACCGCAATCCGGGGATATATATATAATTAAAGAATCGGTTTCCAACATAAAACCTCTTGTATAAGCATGCTTGAAACTTAAAGAAAGGGTATCATAACCCGTGAAATCAAGAGCAGGAGTAACCATCGCATCACGTTCTTCAAGCCAAAAATTGTTAAAATTATCCATAAATGCAGAAGTTGTACCGGGCGGGTTACCACTGATTGTATCAAGCAAATCCCATGTAACATTTAAACCCGGATTGTTAATTTCCCAAAAATTAGTTTTAAATGAACCTGATTCAAAATCTTCTGTAAAAGGTAAAGATAATGCTCCGATTTTAATATAATTATTTTTTGTTTCAGTATTACTGCCGATAATATTCTCAACAGTCAAAGATACTGTATAATCACCCAAAGCATTAAACATAACTTGTGGGTTTTGAGAATTTTCATTTGTAGAATTAATATAAGTAACAGTATTTGGTGAAAATGTCCATTGCCAAGAAGTCGGCAGGTCGGTTGAAAGGTCTGTAAATATAATTGTGTCGCCTGTAGAACAAGAATACAGAGAACTCGCTGTAAAGTTAACTGTAGGGGACTCTAATTCAGCAATTCTTACATCATCAATATAAATATTTTCGTAACCGTTATGGGTAGATTCAAATTTAAGCACTATTTCCTGATCTGCATACAAAGTAAGATCTATTGATTCTAATCTCCAATCAGAAGTATTTTCAGGAACAAAATCGCCGTAACCATATGGAGATGCAATAATTGTAGCAAGATCAGAACCTGCTTTGTTAAATATCGGAGCAGGATTATATGTTTCTCCGCAGTCAGTTGATATAAAGACTTTTAATGTTTCGATATGTTCCGGTACTTGTTGGTAAGCTACTTTAAACGAGAACAAAGGATTAACTGCACCTGACAAATCAATATTAGGAGTTATGAAATCGTCAATCTGTCCGCTTCCCATACCGCCGTTAAAATTATAAACAAGCGCAGATGCAATACTCGGATCATTGCCGCCGACAGGAGTTCTTCTTTGCCATGTTCTGTCTCCGTCCGGATTATTTATTCCCCATCCCGGCGGAGGAAATTCTTCAGCTTCAAAATTTTCATAAAAAGGATAAGAAACACCGTTGTTTATGATGATATAATCTTCAAAAGTTATGGAATCGGCACCATAAGAGTTTGTTACTTTTAAGGACACTGTGAAAGTATCTAAAACACTAAACTGTACTTCCGGATTTTGTGAGCTTGAATTTGTTGAATTAACATAAATAAAATTATTTGGAGTAATTTCCCATTCCCATGATGTAGGAGTATTTAGTGACATGTCATATAAAAATACTGTTGTATTAGGGCAATGTATGGTTTTGCTTGCTTTAAAGTCAGCAATAGGAACAGGAAGTCCTGCACCAAAAACGGCTTTTTGATTATATGTAAAATCATAAGAACCGGGTGTCAGGCTTGATACATAAAAATAACCGTCATAAGTTCCGCCCCAACCCCAGTTGAAATGGAAGTGATTATTACTCGCTCCTTGGTAGCCGTCACAAACAAAAGCATGATTTCCGCCTGCATATTCTAACGGCCTGTCTGCATTGAGTTCGTCTGTTAACATATTTTCCCATTCAGCTTCTGTATAGTTATTTTTAGACAGACTGTGTGTTGTTACTGAATAAGAAAAATAACTTTTTAATGCTGTCGGTACAGAAGACAACCAAGCACCTGAACCTGAAGTTCCGTAACTCATATATACAGAAACGCCGCAATGGTACATTAACTGTGCAACTTCAGAGTTTTCTCCTGAAAGAGAATTGGGCATACTGCCCCATCCGTAAACTGTATTACCGAAATCAGCTGATAACGAGCCATAAGGCGGACATGAATAAGTTAACGAACCTGTTCCTTGTGGAGGATGATTATGATATTTCATTACCTGTGCCATTGCAGTTGCTACACAGCCTGCCCAAACATGTCCGCAGGGACCGGCATCAGCAGGACAATCTGTATTATAATAACAACCCTGATTCCATGTTGTTGTTAATAAAGGACCGAGTGTTGCTTTTGTACCTTTTACAGAAATATCAGGTATAAAGCTGTATTTTTTCCATTGCGCGTTAACAGTTTTATTCTTACTGATATTATTTTGCCTGATGTAATTAATTTGTTGCTTGTAATTATTCATCCATTCAATAAAAGCAGGAGGTTTTTCTTCATTAAGATTATAATTACCTTTGAATGAATATGCTAATACAGGAAAAGTATTATCATCGGCTGCAATTATTATAAATCCGGTTTTGTTTTTTATGTTAAATACATAATAAACAGCGTCATTCTTATATTTTTCAGTATATAAATGATTTAATTGAACATCATCGTATTTAACTTTATTATCAATGTTTAAGTTTTCATAACAGAAGTTTTTTCCGATGAGTTTTGCTTTTGTTGTATCAACAATTGAAGCATTAGCAAAGAAACTTAATAAAATCAATGCAACTAAGGAAATTGTTATTTTTATTTTCATAATCATATAGTTTTAGATAACTAATATTTAAGACAAAATAAAAATAATTAGGGTTGCATGTTTGCAATTATTTATTCAGTTTCAAATTTTGGAGATTCATACTACAAGCAGCAAATGCACCAAATATACAGATGTAATCTTATAAATACAACAAAAGAAATGTATGAAAACCGGCATAAAAAATTTTGCATCATACATTTCTTCTTTGGATTAAACAACACTGATTTTACCGGGTTCTAAAATTTAAAACCGAAACCAATTTTAATATGTAAAGAAAATGATGATGAATAATCTTTAAATTTACGAAAATTCACATTTAAAGTCAAGGATTGTAAGCAGATAATTATTATACGCGATTTATTCTTCTTGGTTTCCCGGTCCTTTTATTGAGTTTATGAATTCTTCTTCATTAAAATGATTTTTTGGGGAAAATCTTCAAACAGTATATAGTAGGATTTATTTGTTGAAGAAAACCTTTTATGTAAAATTCGGTTTATGTTTTTTGAACCTTCATTTTTAAAAGTCGGTAATTGTCAATTATTTATAAATTTTAATAAAACAGTTTTAATAATTTTTTTTGCTGTTGGTCAAAATATAACAACAATTTATCCTGAAAACACGTATCTTTAATATAAACTTACAAATATTTTATTCTGATAAGTGAATAAAAAAACCTAACACTAAAACATAAAACTATGCATCAGCCTGAAAATCATTTTGATATTGAAAAACAACTAAACGGCGGACAAATCCTCCTGATTGTTGCTGGATTGGTAATCCTTGCCGTATTAATGATACTTAAACTTTACGGGATTCTTGTTTTATAAAAAAGAATCAATTTCATTAATTTTGTTTATTATTCAAATATAAGCAGATTGACTTAATTTTCCCAATGAAATGATATTTTCTGACAAGAAATTTATTAAACCAACGCACTGCTTGTACCTTTGCCTCCTCCTCTGTGTAAAAAAAATACTAGTATGTCAATTATAACAAATTTCAGATATAGTTTTTAAAAATATTCACTTATGATAAAAAACAGTAAATATTTAAACAAAAAAGTATAATTTTATTTTTTTTAAACACTAACTTTAAAATTATGAACGGAATACATATTTTTCTGGTAGTTATATCGTCAGCGATATTATATCATTTTATCAAAAGACTACTTGCAAAAGGCAAAATTATTGATGGTTATATTATTGACAATAAAAAAAATTCTTACCTGTTATTGTTAATTGATTATGAAACATCATCTGTGAGTAAGGGAGGAATTTTTTCGTTTCATACTTATAAATTTAAAAAAATAAACCTTCAGGAATTAACTGTAGAATATGAGGTGAAAATTGCCGGCTTTGGTTCAAAGATGTTAGATGGTTATGTTTATATATTCGGAATGAATGAAGATTTTTTGTTTGTTATAACTCATAACGATGATCTTGTAATTATTAATAATAAAACCGGAAAAAGACAATGCAATAAAAAGCAAATAATAAAGATAAACCCAATACTCAAGGATTTTAATATAAACCTGTGTATATACAATCATATTTTACAATCAATAATTATCTTTGATAATCAGGGATATGCACATTTATTAGACCCTGAAACAATCATTGCTGAACAAATTGATTTTAAAATTGATCCGGCTGATAAAGATCAAAGTTATATAATGCTTGAAGATCTTCCGCAAGTTAAACTTAATGAAAATTACATTAATTCGAGAGAACCAAATCCGGTTATTGCCGGTTCGAATAAATATGATGTTAATTTTATTTCAGACAAAGGCAGCAAAAGATATTTTGTTCATATAATAACCAAATTTTCAAACGAAAAACCGAAAGGATTAGACCTGTCTTTTCTCAACCCCAAAATTATGAATACAGGTATAAGCACAATACCTTACTTAACCGTGAATCCTCCAAGTGTTGTAATTACTCATATGCGAAATTTGAATCCGAAAATTGAAGATATTTATATTTCAAGAGTAGATGCAAAAAGCAAAGAACTTTGGAAACTTAATATTACTGATATAGCTGTTAATCCAAAATTTTCTGAGCACAGTTATTTATATTTTACTGAATTTAACGATAAAATATACTTTATTTATACAAAAACATCACACCACAAAGTAAGTATTTCGGTAATTAACAAATATACCGGAAATATAATTGAAAAACCCGGATTATTTGTAAACAGGCGAATATAAAAATGCAGAGATTAATATAAAAATTATGAATTATCAAATTTTTTTCGTATATTTAATTCACTAAAAATTCGGTATTATGGATAATATTTTTGTTAAATATTTAAGCAAAAAGGCAAAAAAAGAAGAAGCCAAAGTCTTTAGTCCCGGCCCGATAATTACTATATCGCGTCAATTCGGATGTTTTGGCACTGATACAGCAAAAAAACTTGCTGAAAAGATGTCTCAAAAAAGTACGAATGCATGGGATTACATCACTAAAGAGATACTTAAAGAATCTGCTAAAAAGATGGACGTGAGCGTACATGAAATTGCTCATATCTTTGGTGCTAATGAAAAAAGTTTTTTGAGCGATATTATGGTTTCATTTATGACAAAGGCTTATAAAAGCGACAGCATGATTAAAAGAACAATTTATTCGGTTGTGAGAACCTATGCTGAACAAGGAAATTGCATAATTGTGGGAAGAGCCGGTTGCATTGTTGCCAAAGACATTAAAAAAGCTCTGCATGTGCGAATTGTTGCTCCGTTTGAATACAGAAAGGAAATTATTAAATTGCGATTTAATTTATCTGATAAAAAAGCACACAAAATGGTGGTTGAAACAGACAAAAAACGAGATCTGTTTATGAAGTTCTTTAAAGGTGATATTCCTGATGAAGAGGTTTTTGATGTTGTCTTAAGCCGTAAAAAAATAGATGATTCAGTTATTGTTGAAACAATTGAGAAATTGGCGGAATCTTGTGGACTTGTTTAGGAGTCCCCTTTAATCTGTTGTTGATTACAATTCCCGGATTAAGAGTGTGTTATTTGACAGGTTACCTTAATAAACAGATGTTTGATAACTCGGAAGCATAAACAAAAAATTTAATTTATTCATTTATAAATAATATCAGAGCAATGAAAACATATATATTAATGACAAAATTTTCTACGGATTTTGCAGGAAAAATGAAAGAAAGAGAAGAATTAGGAAGAAATTGGTTGGAACAAGTTAAAAAAACATGCCCCAAAGTGAAGTTTATTTCTCATTATGCTTTACTTGGAGATTATGATTTTATGGATATTTATGAAGCTCCTGATGAGGAAACAGCAGCAAAAGTTTCTATGATAAGCCGAGAAAACGGTGCTTTTCATGCCCAAAGTTGGACAGCAATTCCATACAAGCGTTTTTTGGAATTAATAAAAGAAATTTAAAGGCACTAAATCACAAAAACCCACAAAGTGTTCGATTAAAAAAGTAAATATTTAATCTTGTATGTGAAGACAGATTAATTTTTACTCGGCAAAATTATGGTAGAACCAATTATTTTATTATTTGTTGATAATGCACAAATAAATATATTGAATTAGGTCTTTAAAATTGCTTTAGTATTTTTCAGTAGCTACGTCCTTTGGAGACTGTGAAAGCGGATATAGTAATCAGTTGCCACGTCCTTTAGGGCGTGGATCAGTATTTACTTAATATAGGGCTTTAGCCCACAATTTGCTATTAATCAGGGCTAAAACCCAAATTTTATCTAATTATTTTTCTACGGCATAAATGCCGTAGCTACTGAAACTGTATATTTTAAGAATAATGTAACTTATTTTTTTACACTTCTGTTTATTGCAAAAGTCTAAACTTTTGTACCTGTATATTTTTTTTGCTTTCATTCAAGATATGCTTTTAATTTTAATTTTTAAGTTTGTGTAAAAAACAGACACATTTATTCTTAATGAAAATAATCAAATAAGTGCCAAATGATCAATAGATTAAATAAACTTGAACAAATATCAAATAAACTTGAAGGAAGTGTTGCTTTAAGAAAAGATTGGAACCGGGCTGTATTGAATTATGCCGGTGATTTTCTTCAAAAAGTAAATGAGACTAATACCTTTAATCTTTTTGAAGAAGATGATATTCTGAAAATCAACTTTGATATATCTGAAAATTCTGTTCCTGTTGATGATGTAATACAACAAATTAAACAAGACATTGATAAACCCGGATTAAATCCTGCTTCCGGCGGGCATCTGGCTTATATTCCCGGCGGTGGTGTATTCCCTACGGCATTAGGCGATTATTTAGCGGCTGTTTTCAATAAATATGCCGGTATTTATTATGCCGGTCCCGGAGTAGTTAAACTTGAAAATACATTGATTCGTTGGATGTGCGAAATTATTGGCTTTCCTAAAAATGCATTGGGTAATTTAACCTCCGGAGGATCTGTTGCTACACTTATTGCTGTTGCTACTGCACGCGATGTCAAAAAAATAACAAGTAAAAATATCACAAAATCGGTTATATATATAACGGAGCAAGCACATCATTCTGTCAATAAAGCTATCCGCATTTCAGGATTAAATGAAGCTTTGATAAAATATATCCCAATGGACGGTAACTTTAGGATGAATACGGTAAATCTAGAGAAACAAGTTCATAATGATAAATTAACCGGTTTAAATCCTTTCTTGATAATATCTTCCGCCGGAACAACAGATACAGGTGCAATTGATCCTATGGAAAAGATATCTGAAATTGCAAAAAAAAATAATATATGGCACCATGTTGATGCAGCTTATGGCGGATTTTTTATTTTATTAGAAAATTATAAAAACAAATTCAAAGGTATTGAAATGGCTGATTCCGTAACTATTGATCCGCATAAAGGTCTTTTTTTAGCCTACGGAACAGGTGCTGTTTTAATAAAAGATGTAAATGCCTTAAACCAAACTCACAGATATCAAGCTAATTACATGCAAGATGTAGTAGAGACTGTTGCAGAACCTTCTCCGGCTGACCTTTCTCCGGAACTCACCAAGCATTTCAGAGGCCTCAGGATGTGGATGCCTTTACGTTTATTTGGGTTAAAACCATTTAAAGCTGCATTGGAAGAAAAAATCCTTTTAACGCATTATTTTTATAATGAAATTCAGAAACTCGGTTTTGAAACAGGACCCTTCCCTGATCTTTCTGTTATGATCTATCGTTATGTTCCGAAGAATACAGATGCGAACAGTTTTAATTTGATGTTAATTGATGAAGTTAAAAAAGACGGAAGAGTATTTTTGTCTTCAACAAAGATCAATGGTGTGATATGGTTAAGATTAGCCGTACTCAGTTTTCGAACTCATTTAAGAACTATTGATACAGCTCTTGAAGTGCTGAATTCTTTGATTATGAAATTCAGTTAAAAATCTGTAGAGAATTCTCTCATTCATGCAACTTATTTTTTAGTATTCAGGTCTGTAATTTAAAATCGGGATATAAAGATTTCCCTCTGACCATAATAATTACTAAAAACTACAGCCATGAATTTTAAAGTACTGCTCCTGTCTTTTCTGCTAATATTACCTCTTTTAACAATATCACAAACTGTTACAGAAAAAAAAGCGAAAACCACAGCTAAAAATTTTTCTTTTGAAAAGTTAAACAAGCGAGAAAACATTTCTTATAATGAACTTGAGTTAATTCTTCTTGATACAAAAAAGTCTCAAGAGATATTAATTTACAGAGTTTATGAGATTAAAGGAAGAAAAGGCTTTGTTATTGTTTCGGGCGACAATCGATTATATCCGATATTGGGATATTCTTTTAAGAGTAACTATTTAACAGGTAAAAGTCTTCCTCCTAATTTAAAAGAATGGATGACAACCTACGAATTGCAAATTGCATATGCAAATAAGCAAAATATCAAATTCGTTAATCCGGCTTGGGAGCAATATTCAGTAATACCTGATATCAGTTTTAAATCAACATCGAAAGATGTTGCACCATTATTACCGTGTGCTTGGGGGCAAGGTACCGGTTATAATTCATTATGCCCTGAAGATGCTGCCGGTCCCGGCGGACATGTTTTGGTCGGTTGTGTTGCCGTTTCAATGGCTCAAGTTATGAAATATCACGAACATCCAGAAACAGGTGTTGGCAGCCACAGCTATAATCATGGTACCTATGGAACATTAAGTGCAGATTTTAGTGCAACGACTTATAGTTGGACAAGTATGCTTAACAACAGCGGAAATACAGAAGTTGCAGAACTTATGTATCATTGCGGCGTATCAGTAAACATGAATTACGGACCGTATTCTTCCGGGTCTTATACTCACAGGGTATCCACCTCTTTGAAAGAATATTTTGATTATTCTTTGAATAATTTAATTGCCTTTAAAAGCGGATATACAGAAGAAAATTGGGCTAAACTTCTCAGAACAGAACTTGATGCCGGTCGCCCGTTGGTTTATCAAGGAGTCAGCAGTTATGCCGGAC
>JAUVIG010000372.1 GCA_030592825.1 Chlorobiota bacterium
AATCAAAAAAAAGAATAATTAAACTTGGTGAAAATCCTGATTCAATTTTTAATTTCGGATGCCCTGCAATGGATATTCTGAAAAATGAAGATTTAAACATCAGTAACCAAATAATGGCAAAATACGGCGGCACAGGGCAACCTGTTGATTGGAGTAAACCGTATATGTTAATGGTTCAACATCCGGTTACCACAAGCTACGGAGAAGGACGCGAACAGGTAGAGCAAACTTTAGAGGCACTTTTAAAATTTTTGGATTATCAAAAAGTTGTTTTATGGCCGAATATTGATGCCGGTAGTGATGACGTGGCAAAAGGAATTAGGATATTCAGAGAAAAAAACAGAAAAGCAAATTTTCATTATTTCAGAAATTTTTCACCCGAAGATTATGCAAGAGTTTTGCGAAATGCAACTTGTTTAGTAGGAAATTCGTCTTCATTTATCAGAGAAGGGGATTTTCTCGGAGTACCTGCTGTTATTATAGGTGAAAGACAAGAAGGCAGAGAACACGGAGAAAATGTTATGTTTTCGGGATATAATTCAAATGATATTATATCAAAAATAAACTTGCAGTTGAAAAATAAGAAATATAATCCGGGTAAAATATTCGGAGAAGGAGAAGCCGGAAAAAAAATTGCTGATAAATTAGTACAGGTAAAATTAAATCTACTTAAAAAAAATACATTTTAAGATGATAAAAAAAGGCGATATTGATTCTTTCGATAAAAATTGGAAAATTCGTAAAGAAGCACAATATACTCATTGGGTAAAGGGTGAGCCTCAAAATCAAATTCAACTGGCTTTCAGAAATCATTGGACACTGTTCAATGAGTTAATGCAAAATACATTGTTCAATAAAGGTAAAAGGGTGCTTGAAGTAGGATGCGGAAGAGGTAGTTTGTCTTGTTACTTCAGTAATACAGCTTATGATTGCACTCTTTTAGATAAATCAGAAAAAGTTATTGATATTGCAAAAACAATATTCAAAAATAACAAGCTAAATGCTGAATTTATTACCGGCGATGCAAATAAACTTCCTTTTGATGATAAGACTTTTGACATAGTTTTTTCAATAGGTTTACTTGAGCACTTTGAAGATATTGAGAAACCAATGCAAGAACAAATGAGAATTTTGGATGCAGGAGGATTATTTATAGCTTATGTTGTTCCGAAGTATGAAAATAATGTTCAAAAAGATTTTTTATGGATAAATGAAATACTTAAAGCTTATTCGAAAAATGATAATACAGTTGAAAAAGAAAAGATATACAGGTCGGATGATAATTCTGAAAAATATATTTCAGTTATGAATAATTACGGTCTGAAAGAAATAAATTCAGGCGGAGTATATCCTTTGCCGATGATTTCGCATTCTATAGAATTTCCTTTTTCTTTGATGCCCGATGATAGTGAAAAAGCAATTGTAAATCATTTTAACAAAATATTAAAAACTCGTAAAAAACAAACAGGAAAACATCCTTGGCTTTGCGATGAAGGATTTGGTCAAGCTTTTATAGTTTGGGGATTTAAAAAATAAGAAATGAAGTATTTGGCAATAATTCCTGCGAGAGGAGGCTCAAAAGGAATAAAAAATAAAAATATTATCGACATTAAGGGTAAGCCTCTTTTGTACTATACTATTACTCCTGCTTTGCAATTACTTAAAGAAAACATTATATCAAAACTTATTTTATCTACTGATTCAAAAGAAATTGCTGAAATCGGAGCTGAATTTGGCGTTGACGTACCGTTTATTCGCCCTGCCGATATATCAGGCGATAAAGCAAAATCTTTTTCTTATGTTATGCATGCTCTTAATTATTATGAAAAACAAGAAATATACTTTGATGCTGTAATTATTCTTCAACCTACTTCACCACTTTGTAATTATTCTGATATTTCAGGAGCAATAAATTTGTTTAATGAAACAAAAAACAGAAAGTCACTTATTTCTTGTTATAATGATGAAACAATTAACGAACTGATTTTGTACAAAAAAGAAAATAATTTTGCAATACCTTTACATCCAAATCATAACAAAGGAGTCAGACGGCAAGAACATGATAATATTTTCATCAGAAACGGTGCAATATACATTGTTTCAACAGAATTTATTAAGCAAACAAATCAACTTTTTGATGAAACACCGCTGATGTACGAAATGCCGAAAAGCAGGTCAATTAACCTTGACTGCCGGGAAGATTTAAAAATATTAAAAAGAAGTTTATGAGGATAGGAATTTTAGAGCCAAAGAACTTTTCAACATCAGCAATAAATGAACTTTCTGAATTAGGTGACCTGTCTGTTTTTAAAGATAATATTGATGATTTTTTAAAAGATATTGATGTATTATTTATCAGGCTCGGATATTTTATCGGGGAAGATATTCTTAATAAAGCACCGAGATTAAAAATTATTTGTTCTCCCACAACAGGTCTAAATCACATTGATTTAGAGGAAACAAAAAAAAGAAACATAAAAATAATCTCTTTAAAAAACGAAAGAGAATTTTTGTCAACAATAAGAGCAACACCGGAACATACTTTCGGTCTTGTATTAGCATTATTACGAAATTATAAGAGCTCTTTCTTAAATTCTCAAAATACCGAATGGAACAGAGATAAATATACAGGAAATGAAATATACGGAAACAAAACAGGAATTATCGGACTCGGAAGAGTAGGAAAAATTCTTGCAAAATATTTCAATTGTTTTGGTGCCGAGGTTTTTTATTATGATATTGACAGTAAAATCCAAACTGATTTGAATATCATCCAAACTAATTCGATTGAAGAATTAATAAATAAAACTGAAATAATAATTTTATCGGCATCATATTCGGATAAAATAATTATTAACCGGAATCATTTTAATTTAATGAAAAATAAATACTTTATCAATACAGCAAGAGGCGAATTAATTGATGAAAATTACTTAATCGAAAAAATTGATGACAACTTTTTTAAAGGTGTTGCTATTGATGTAATAACTAACGAAAACGGAGATAATAACTTAAGTAATATCTTAAAAGTTGCTGATAATAAGAACGTTATACTTACACCGCATATTTCCGGAGCCACATTTACATCTATGAATCGTACCGAAAAATTTATTGTTGGAAAATTAGAATCAGAACTAAAAAACCGTAAAATATGAATATCATATTTGTTACTATGGGAGGAATTTTAAGGGTTTATAACGATGTTTATAAATCTTTGCAAAATAAAATTTCTATAGGTAATGTGGGATTTTTTGTATGTGACAGAGAGTTTTATAATAAGTACGAAGATAATATTAAAAATAAAGCTATTGAAATATTAAAGGAATGGGAAATAACAGAAAGTGCTTTAAATCAAGAAATCAACACAGCTGAAATACAAAGAATTGAAAACGAATATTATAAAGACGAATCAATTTGGAGTTCTTTGTTTAACGACCGAAGAGTTTTTCAAGGCAAGTATTGTAAGGTTACTCAACAATATAAACCAATATACAAATATGAGCAAATGCTCAAGATTTTTTTGTATGGTACTCTTGCGGCTGAAAAATTTATTGAAAAAGTAAAACCTGATGTTATAATCGGTTTTGCACCTTCTACTTTTGAGGAATATATTATTTATAAAGTTGCTCAAACTAAAAATATTAATTACCTGTTTCAGCGTTCAGCAAAAATCCGTAATTATGTTTTATTTACACCGGAAATAACTGAAAAATATTTGCATGTTAAAAATACTTTTGATGAATTTGTTAAAAACGGAATATCAAATCCTGCTTATGAAAAAATTGCAAATAATTATATCTCAAATTTTAAAGAAAAAGGAAAAATACCGTATGAAGGAATTACAAAATATAATATAAATTTTGGAAACTTTTTTTTCAAATATCCTTTTAAATTTAGTAAACTTATTCTTTTAGATATTTTGCAAATTCGAAAAAAGAGAGATAATCATAACCAATTTCGCCATTCTGTTAATTTTCTGTATGATAATCCTTTGCGAGACATCAGAGCATTAATATTCAAACGAAAATTCGCTAAACGAATAAAGTTTGCAGAAGAGTTAAAAACAAAAGATTATATTTTTTTTCCTCTGCATTCCGAACCTGAAATAGCAATAACTTTATTTTCAAAATATTATCAGAATCAAATAGAAGTAATAAGAAATATTGCTTTGCAATTACCGGCAAAATACTCTTTAATTGTAAAAGAGCATCCTCGCAATAAAGGACGAA
>JAUVIG010000545.1 GCA_030592825.1 Chlorobiota bacterium
CATTCATACCCGGAGAATCTCCTCCGGAAGTAAAAACTGCTATTTTTTTTATCTTATTCATTGATTTTGATTTATCTTCTTTTTATTTTTTTGAACTCATTTGGATGTTTTTTAACATGAATAATGCTTAAAAATACAAGTGTGGTATTTGTTACTTTGTATGAAATTTTCCGATTATCAGACATAACCGTCTAATTTTTCAAGAAATTGATTTATTGAATAATCCTTGCCTTTTTCAGCTTTGTAAATTTTTATTCTATACTCTCCCAAAGTCATGTCATATTCGGGAATAAATTCATTTAAATCTCTTTCAGTCATAAACAAACTGTTCCATTCTTCAAATGATAATTGTTTATTATCAGAAATTTTGTTTGTTCTAATCACTTGTCATTATAAATAAAGGATTCATTTCAAAACTTTTATAAAATGGTCTTAATCGTTCTGTATTATAAAATTTTTCAATATTTACAACTTTTGAACTGCCGGTTACAACATCAATCGGTACATTATCATAACGTCCGTTCTTTAGTACTACTAATCTTCCGTGTATCCCTTTTAATACAAGATCAAAAGCAAGATTTCCGTACGCCATCGGAACAATTGAATCAATTGCATCAGGATCTCCTCCTCTGACAAGATAACCAAGTTTTTGATTAATGACATTGATTCTTTTTCCGTTATTTAATTTCGGAGATAATTCTTTTAATTTTGCTGAAACCATTTCACCGATACCTCCGAGTTTTGCATGTCCGAATTGATCTTTTTCTACATCTTTAAAAATCATTTCTCCACCCTTAAACATCGCACCTTCAGATACTAAAACAACAGAGTATTTACTCGGATTTTTTAATCTGTCTTTTATAAGTAATTCAGTTAGTCTTTCAATGTCAAATTTGTATTCAGGAATAACACATCTGTTTGCAGCACCCGCCATTGTGGGCAACATTGCTGTAAATCCCGCATATCTTCCAAAAACTTCTAAAACCAGAAACCTTTCATGAGAACCTGCAGACGTTCTTAAAGTATTGGTCATATTTATTGTTCTTGTAATACAAGTGCTGAATCCGATACAATAATCAGTTCCGGGAACATCATTGTCCATTGTTTTAGGCATGGCAACAACTTTAATACCTTCTTTGTATAAACGGACAGCATAACTCAAAGTATCATCGCCTCCTATCGGAATTAAATAATCAACATTAAGAAAATTTAAATTATCAATAACAACTTCCGTTAAATCATTTATTTCATCTTTATATTTATCTTTTAAATGTTCCGGAACATTTATTTTCGGCAGATGACTCGGACGAGTTCTTGAGCTGTGCAAAAAAGTACCTCCTGTTCTTCCTGATCTGTTAACTATTTTTTCAGTAAGTTCAATATAATTTTCACTGTTATCAACTTTATTATCTTGTACAAGTTCCAAAATGCCTGCCCATCCTCTTCTGAGACCAATTACTTTATATCCTTCTCTTATTGCTCTGATTGTTATTGCTCTGATAGCCGGATTTAAACCGGGAACATCGCCGCCTCCGGTCAGTATTGCAATTGTTCCTTTGAATTTCTTTGCCATATCTTAATATTTTTAATTTAATACTAAATACAAATTTACGATATTTTAGTCGGAGAATTTTTATTCTTTAACTAATTTCAATTTAATCTCCTTTACGGAAATATGTTTCTTTTTTGTTCCTTTGCTGTGATCTAATACCCATCCTGATATTGACTTCAATATTTTATTTTTGTTTGTATTGATACTAACATCATATCTTTCAAACTTTTCGTCTTTAATCATTGAACCTACAGAATTCAAATCTTTGGAACCGTCTTCATAATTTGCTATAATTGTCATTCTTTGATTTACGGATTTATCATCCTTGAATATTCTTATTGATGCATATAAAGTATAAGTTCCGTGTTCTTTTGCCTGAATTTTAAAAGCTATAGGATTAGTTTTTCCGTCATCAGGCAATTCCCAAGTATATTTAAGTTCCCATAAATTTGCAGTATCTTTAAGCCTTTCCCTTTCTTCTTTCAGCTTTTCTTTCTCTATCTCAATTTCTTTGTCTAACTCGTTTTGTATATGTAAAAAATAATTGTTCACAGAATCATAAAAAAGATTATACTCTTCAATATGTAATGAATAATATTTCACGGTCTTGCTGAATTTAAGTCTGGATACATTATGCTTCTTCAGCACATAGTTATACAGACTAATTGAATCCTTTTTCTTATTTTTATTACGCAAATCAGCAGAAATTATGATGCCGTCAGTTTTATGTATATCAATTATAATTGCAATAAATTCATTGTCAGACAATATCTCGCTTTTTCCTATTTTTGATGAATCATCACAACTAATAATCAAGAAATTAAAAAGGAATATAATAAATATAATCTTTCTCATATTAATATAATTTGAACCAACTAAATAAGTGATATTTTTTAAATTATCAAAAGCTCAAGTAATTTAAAATCATTATAATTCTACTTTACGAACTTATATAATATTATCAATCAAGCCTGAAGGGCTTGTATAATATAAGACGGAGCACCGCCTCGGTAATGCAAAAATCAAAAAATGAAGTTAAAAAAAGCCTGAAGTCTCTTTTGATCGTTCAGGTAAAATTAATCCAAAAAAAAGTGCATAGCAACTACAGTTAATAAACTGATATAATTTTGCAAAATTATAGTTGTTCTGCAAAAATGTAACTAATTTCAAAATTCACAAGAATTATTAATAAAATTGTACAATAATGAAAAAAAAATATACCTTCGCAGTATTCATAAAATAAAAACAGTGTTAAAACAATTGGTTTTAATTAATTTCTTAAAAACACAAATAAAAAAAACAATTATATGACTTA
>JAUVIG010000352.1 GCA_030592825.1 Chlorobiota bacterium
AAAATCCCCGTCAGCAGAAATGGTCAATCTGATGGTATTATTAGTTGGTGGTTCAATTTCGAAAGCTAATCCATCTTCAATTTTTCTGGCTTGTTTAAGTATCATATCTAGATATCTATCAGGGTTAGTTTCGTAGTTTTTAAGTTTATTTGAGTTTTTTGAGAACCATTTCCAGAAGTTGTCAATTTGAATATCCTTATTCATTGTTTTATTCGTTTTAGTCTTAATATTGGAATTATCTTTTGATGAACAAGAGTATAAGTTCCAGATGAGTATTAAAAACAATATTTTATAAACGTTTTTCATTTTTAATTCCTGCTAACGCTTGGCTATGTGCAGTGCGGGTTTTAACCCACAAACTTTAAAATAAGCATGTAGCCAAAATTTTGTATTTTACCATAAAAATAATCCAAAAAAATAAAATGCAAAACTTTGGCGGTGCTTTTTACTTGTAAATTTTTTCAAATTTACCACGTAACCCGCATTGCATATAGCTTTTGTTGGGTGTTGGCCTCTTTATACTAAGCTTGAGGGAAAAATAAGTTTCTTTCTCAAGGATTAACCTCTCCTTCTACGAAAATTTCCTTCCAATTTTCAGGGAAATTTTTCTCTCTCCAAATTTCCTTAAATCTATTTTCTGTAATAATTCCAGTTTTTACATAAAATACAGCATAGAAAAATTTATATATTGGATGCCCACTATATCCTTTTACGTCAATAAGAATTTCCTCAATTGTTTTAACTAAAACTTTTTCGGTCTTAGCAAATTTATATTCAACAGCACAATGCAAAGAAGGAATTAAAATGTCTGGTTTATAACACTTTGCATTAGTGTAAAATGGATGAAGTCCTCCGTCAAATTGAGCCTTTGGAAATGTTACGTCACAGACAATCTTGACACTATTATAAACTTCTGACTCTTTACTAGGCTTACTGCCCTTTTCATTCAATATGTGATTTGTAGCCTTCAATATGTTTACCAAATAATCCAACCCGGTTAAGTGTTTTTCTTCTCCTCCTCCAAATGCCCTAAAAGAATATAAGAATTCACGATATGTTTTAGTTAACAAACTTTCTTCTTCATCATAAATATTGTTCACACTAATATTTGAAAGTTCATCTCTGTTTCCATAAAGCGGTAAAATTCTTTTATCAAATTTTTCAATATATATCGAGAGATTTCTTAACTCTAAATATGCAATACATAAATTATATATCCTGTCAGCTATATATTCAAACTCTTTTCTTTTCTCCAGAACAATTTCTTTTGGGCTAAAGTCAGGGTCAATCAAGGGGGATTCTTCAGAGTTTTTCAGCAAGTTGAAAATCTTATCCATTTGAGACAATAAGACCCCAATACTTCTTTCTTGAAATTGAATTTCTAATTCTCTTGTCATAACTTAATAGTTAAGTAATTCTGCCCAAACAATGTCATTAATATCAATTTCACCTTCAAGCCTTCTCACTCTTTCTTGGTTATTTTCCTTTTCAGCCTTTTTCCATGCTACCATATTATCAGTTGTAATAAGCTTATAACGAGTTTTGTATTTATCTGTTTCAATATTACTAATCGTTTTAACAAGAACAACTCCTGATTTTTCAGTACCATTATTAAGTTTGAATACCATATGTCGGTTGAAATATGGGAAAAAGTCTGAGTAGTTCATAAACTTTGATTTTTGTCAATTATAAATAATACCCAATATAAAAAGTTGTTTCATGCTTAATAGCTTACACCCAACATCTGTGTAAACACCGGCAATTATTTCTGTTACTGTTACACCTGCTTATTCAGAAATATCTGCCGGTATTTATTATCCAAATATAAAGAAAACTTTACTGAATTCAAAAAATTGTTTTTATGATTAACACAGGTCTCCTTTTTTATAAACATTCACATATCCTGAATAATTCATGAATTATTCAGGATAAAAAGAATTACAGAAAATGAATAAAGTCTATATTTGCAAAAAAAAGGAATGATTGAAATTGGAAATTATAATAAGCTGAGGGTTGTAAAAGAAGTTGATTTCGGGATATATCTTGACGGTGGTGAAGCAGGTGAAATATTAATGCCGAGTAAATATGTTCCGAAAGGTACAAAACCGGATGATGAAATTGAAGTTTTTATTTATTCCGATTCGGAAGACAGACTTATTGCCACCACTGAAACACCTTTGGCAAAAGTTAATGAATTTGCTTGTTTAAAAGTGAAAGCAGTAAACAAATTCGGTGCTTTTTTAGATTGGGGAATTTTAAAGGATTTATTAGTTCCTTTCAGAGAGCAAAAAGCCGATATGGTTGAAGGTTTTTCATATATCGTTTATATTTATTCAGACGAACAAACAAACCGACTGGCAGCTTCTGCCAAAGTCAATAAATATTTAAGCAATGAAGCACCCCCCTATGTTGAAAATGATGAAGTGAATATACTGATTGAAAACAAAACAGATATTGGTTTTAAGGCAATTATTGAGAATGAATTCGGAGGTTTGTTATATCAAAACGAAGTATTCAAAGACATTGAAAAAGGTGACAGACTGAAAGCTTTTGTTAAAAAAATAAGAGAAGACGGAAAGATTGACCTTGCTCTTCAAAAATCAGGATATGAACAGATTGACGGTATTTCTAAAAATATTCTTCAAATTATTAAAGATAATAACGGATTTGTGGGCGTAACTGACAAAAGCTCACCCGAACTGATCAAAGCTTTATTTAATATCAGTAAAAAATCATTTAAAAAGGCTATCGGGACTTTATACAGGCAACGGATTATAATTATTGAAGATGACGGGATTAGTATTAGTTAAGCTGCTCGATTCTACGAACTTTCAAGTTGTGAAAATTTTGTATAACACCGTATACAGCAAATTTAAAGTTATAAAGTTGAGTCCACTCCGAAAAGTGTTTTTGCCACAAAATCACGAAAACACAAAAATTCACAAAATATAAGACGCTGATAACAAGCCCTTTGTGAGGTTTTGTGTGTTAGTGTTTTAGTGGCATTTTTATTTTTAACTTTTCGGAGTGAACTCAAAGTTTAAAGTTCAAAGAATGTCGAATCATAAATTCGTTATGTAATCTATCAATAAACATTTTATTTTAGCATTATAACATTTAATCATTAGTTAATGTAACAGAAACAACTTTAAATATAAACAACAAAATTATTGACAATACGTTTTTTTTAATTTCCGGTAATAGCTTAAAACTCAATTTTATAACTAATACTCGGAACAATAATTGTTAAACTTGTAGTTTCAATCTTATTTTCCTTTACATTATAATCGTATTGGAAATTTGACGGTGTGCCTGTTACATTTTTAATTTGCAAAGCCCACACACTTGAATATCTTTTTTTATTTATACGATATGTAAGGGTTAAATCAAGGAAAAAATCAGTCGGGTTTTGTTCTTCAAACGGGTTACTCCAATCATAATATATCTCTTTTGCCAGAAGCGATAATTCTTCATCAACCGGAACTAATCTGTGTCCGCCGGAAACAGAAAGCCTGCCGTTAATACCTAAAATGTTTACTTTAGCTTTTTTCTTACTGAAAATAAATTCTTTTCCGCCAAGCAGATTAACAACAAAACTTTTATTGAAGCGTGAATTATAGATTTTACCGTTACCTCCTGTGTATTTTGAATCGAAAACAGAAGCAGTTACCAAGTAATAATAATTATTTTTAAAAAATCGCTCAAAAGTAAAATCAACACCGATGTTTGTTCCTTTGCCTTCATTCACAAGGATTTTATCGAAAGCAAATTCCAGTTCATAATTTATCATTGACCAAGTATCGTCGGCAACTACAGGAATATTATAAAGATATTGATAATACGATTCTAATTTAATTCTGAGATTCGGAGTGATAAAATAATCATATCCGATAACAAAATGATGAGCCTTTGAAAAATCCAAATTTTTATTAGGAAACACTGTTTCTCCCAAGTCTTCTTTTTGATATAAATATATTTTTAAAAGTTCTGTTTGGCTGTGATTTCCGTAGCCGATACTTAATGTATTTTTTTGATTAATTTTATATTTCAAGCCTGCTCTGGGTTCTGCTGAATACTTTTCGTTCAAGAAAAAATATTGTGCATGTACACCGAGATTTAAAAGCAATTTACGGGCTATGTGATATTTTGATTGCGAATACACTTGTAAAAGATAACTGTTCCCGTCTGAATTATTATAATCAATCATTTCTCCTTCATATCTTCCTCTTGTGTATGTATCGTAATAAATATTATTAAAAATTATCCCGGTTCTGTTTGTATGCTTTTTACTGAATTTTTTGTTTAAAAATCTTGTAAAAGTATATTTGTTTTCAATATTTCTTGTATTCAGTGTATCACGTAAAACAAGATTATCACTCATTCTTTGTA
>JAUVIG010000522.1 GCA_030592825.1 Chlorobiota bacterium
CAATACGGAATTATTCGGATTAAGTCCTATTGCACCCATGCCCGAAGACGATAAATTCCCGGTGCAATTCGGAAGCAAACATAATGCAGATTGGGGTGTCTCTGTTTCGCAACTTGTTTTCAGCGGTGAATATATCGTAGGATTAAAAGCATCTAAAATTTATCTTGACTTATCCAAAAAAGCAAAAGAAAAAAGTATAATTGATATAAAAGAAAACATAGAAAAAACATTCTATTTAATATTAATAACAGAAGAAAGTATTACTGTAACAGACTCGGTTATTGATAAAACTTCAAGCTTATTATATGAACAACAAAAAATGTTTGAAGCGGGATTTCTTGAAGAAACTGATGTAGAACAATTAAAATTAAATCTTAAAAACACAGAAAATGCACTAATCTCCCTAAAGAAAAATAAAGACCTTTTTTACAGATTGTTGAAATTTCAAACCGGAATGGATTATTCTTCTGATATTAAACTAAGCGGAAGTTTAGAGGATGTAATTTCTGAAATTGAGGAAAATAATCTTTTCATGGTGGACTTTAATATTTATGAAAATATTGATTATCAACTGATGGAAGTTCAAGAAAATCTCGCTGATCTTAGTTTTCAAAGAGAAAAAACAAAATTTTTACCTTCTGTTTATGCTTTTTATTCTTATAAAGAACAAGCTATGAGAGACTCTTTGGATTTTTTCTCATCTGATGCCGAATGGTATCCGACATCTGTTTGGGGTGTACAAGTTTCCATTCCTATATTCAGCAGCGGACAACGTTATGCCAAAGTTAAGCAAGCACAATTCGAATTAGAAAAAAAGCATAACTCTAAACTCAAAGTAGAACAAGCATTATTTCTGGAAACAGAACAAGCAAAATCAGAGTTTTTAATAAGTATAAATAAAGTAAGAAACAATTCTGAACAAAGACATTTGGCAAAAAAGATATTTGATAATTCATACAAAAAATTTAAAATCGGAACAGAACAAAGTTTTATGCTGACGCAATATCAAACCCAATATTTTAATGCACTCGGAGGGTACTACCAAGCTCTCGGAGATTTAATTGAAAAGCATATAAAACTTAAAAAACTAATGAATCAGCTTTGATATTTGGAATTTGAAACTTGAAGTAAGACGCAGATTATTATGATAATTTAAGATAAACAGAAATAATAAAAGAATAATGAAAAAAATAAGTTTCATACTAATAACAGCGGTTCTTTTGGCAGCATGTGAACCGGAAAGAACTCAAGAACAAGTTAAGAATGAAATATTCGAACATAAAGAGCAAATAAAACTTCTTGAAGAAGAACTAAAAGGTTTCTCATACGGTAAGGATGAAAATACAATAAAAGTTAAAGTCCAAAAAATTAAGAAAGAAAAAACAAAGCATACTTTCAGTGTAACAGGAACCGCAAAAGCAGAGAATTTCGCATATATCTCTCCCGAAATAAACGGGCAAATAAAACGAATATATGTAAAAAAGGGACAATTTGTAAAAAAAGGGCAACTACTTATTACTCTGAACTCTAACATTATCAGTTCGCAAATAAAAGAACTGAAAACACGATTGGAGCTTGCTGAAATAATGTATGAAAAACAAAAAACGCTTTGGGATCAAAAAATAGGCAAAGAGATTGATTATCTGCAAGCAAAAAATCAAAAAGAAAGCCTTGAAGCAAATCTCGAAACATTAAATGCCCAATTAGGAATGAGTCGCATAAGAGCACCGTTTTCAGGTATTGTTGATGATATCTATGTGAAAAAAGGTGATACCGTAAGTGTTAATTTTCCTACTTATCCGGATTTAAAAAAGATTGCTGTCATTAACAGAACCGGAAACATTATTAAAACAGCAAACAGAACATTCAAAATTACAGTTAAGATCAATAACAAAGATAAAAAGATCAAACCAAACATGCTTGCAGAAGTTGTTTTATCTGATTATGAAGGTGAAAGTATATCGTTGCCTTCTATCATAATTAAAAATGATAATAAGGGAAAATTTGTTTTTGTTGTTAATGCTGAAACCGGAATCAAAAAAGCTGAAAAAAGATATATAACTACAGGACTGCATTCAAAAGATAATACAATTATTGAATCGGGTTTAAACGTTGGCGAAGAAGTTATTACAGCCGGGTTTAATCTTGTCAGTACGGGAGCGGCGATTGAGATTGTTAATTAGTTTTATAGTGTTATAGGATTATAGTGTTATAGGATTATAGTGTTATAGGATTTTAGTATTATAGGATTTTAGTGTTATAGGATTTTAGTGTTATAGTAATTTAGTTAGTTAGTTGTGAATTAATTAGTGAGTTAGTAAATTAGTGATTTAGTAAGAATTATAAGTGAATTAGTAAACAAGTGAGTTACACCGTAGAGTCGCATTGCAAGCGTCTCATACTTGAACCAAACTTTTTCAGGTGCTGTCTCCGGATTAAACACAAAAATAATATGAAACAATCAGCAAAAATAAAAACAACGAACTATAAAAAGGAACCGTTTACAAAACTTGAAAACATTCAAATTCGAATGGAAGATGTTGCAAAAGAAATTGAAGTAAATTTCAATAAAAACAAAGTTATTTTTGTTAAAAATATTGTTAGCAAAACAAAATTAAGAGAGCTATTCAAAAATACTTTTGGAGAACCTGATGATGAGGGAGAATATACCGGATTATATTTATTTGCAGAAAAAAAAGACAATAAATATAACTGTTTATACACAGGTATTACAAGAAAAGCTATTATGAGAATAAATGACCATGTCAGAAGTAATAATAAAAGTAGTGCAACATGGGCATATTTGATTGTCAAGAAAAAAACTAAACTAAAAAAAAATATTGAATATTTTCATCATAGAAGTAATTTAAATGATGAAGAAAAAGCAAGAAAAGACAAATTAGAAAAAGATATTAAAGAAGAAATTTTGAAAATTCAAAAAAATAAGTTAGAAAAATTGTACTTAACTTTTGTTCCTATAAAAAATAATTTCTTTTTACATATGTTAGA
>JAUVIG010000410.1 GCA_030592825.1 Chlorobiota bacterium
AAACTATTACGAAAAAATTATTTTAGCAGTTATAATGATATTATTAAGATTTTTCAACATATCCATTTAATAATTTTATTAATTTTTCATCACCGGAATGAGCTAATTTAATTAATTCTTTATACGGATCTTTCAATTATAATAATTTCCCGAAAGCCGGTTCTGTTTTAATTCCTTTTTGTTTTAACTTAATTATTTTTTGTTTAAATTCCGAGTTTGCAAGTGTTAGAACCCTGTATTCAGAAATCATATGTAAATATGCATTTTGTTTAAATACATCCTTTTCTTCATCTCGTATTTCAATTATGAAATTTTCATAAGTAAAAGAAAATACAATCAAATATCCTTTTGCTTTTTTTTTAAAGTTCTCTTTTTTACTATAAAGTTTTTCAACTTTATTAGTGAATTCTTTTATATTATTTACATTACAAATAATGTCCAAATCACTTGATTTTATGTGAATTCCGATTGGTATTGTACCTGCAAGTATTGGTTTATACTCTTTTAGATCATTGAAAATGTTTAATTTCATCAAGCAAGAATATGCTGATCTTTGGGTATTGTTACCTGACTTTAAATAGTTGATATTTTTAAAATTTATTTGCATCCGTAAAAAATCCCCGATAATCTTTAATCAGGGATTTTATTCAAAAAATATTTTCATTTTAATATAGCATTATCGCACTGTGTCCGCCTCAGGCGTAATTTATTAAAATTCCGCTAAATTCGCAGAGATCCTTTAATTATAACTTATTAAGTTTTTGAAAATCAGATTTTAAAAACTTATTAGGCAAACGTTTTCCTTTTACTCTGTGATAATCAAAATAATACATTTCTGCATCGGCGGCACTTAATATCATTTTAGTTACTACAGACCCTTTAACAGCACGTAAAGGTGCAACAAGATGCAGAACAAGCACATTTTTATCTTTGTTATCAATTGCTGTTTTAATTTCTTCTTTCGTTGCAAATTTCACATTTCCGGAATAGACTTCCTTTATTGCAGATAATGATTTAATATCATCAGCCATTTCCTTTTTTAACAAGTATAATGTTTTACTTTTAGTACTTTTGTTGCTCTTTTTATAATGATTAATCAAAGCTTTATCTTCAACATTCGGATTTTTTTTCAACCAATTTACGTGGTTTTGCATATAAACCAGAGCCAGCCCTAATTTATAGTGATATTCATCATAATCAACTTCGCTGAATGCTAAAGGAATAGTGATAATATCAGGCATTGTATTAATATTGCCTCCTTTTTTTCCTAAAACTAAGCTTAAGGAAGTAAAAACTCCAAGTTCTTCTTGACCTTCAAAATGTGACTCCGTTTGAATGATCATAGATGCTGTCGGTACATTTTTCTTTTTCTTAAAATCATCTTTATTAATAAATCCAAAATCAGTAATCTTCCAATGTTTTTTTGCAGCTTCATCTATTGCACCATTATACATACCGAAAATGTTATTATCGTAAACAAAGTATGTTCTTGAATCTAAAAATGTATTCACTTCCTTAGAATCAGGCAATATTTGTTGTGCATAAATTACTGAAAAACTTGCAGTTAACAGAATTGTCAAAATAATTGATATCTTTTTCATTTTAAAAAATTTAGTTATTTATATTGTTCTATTGTTACATTGTTACATTGTTGCATTCTATTATTTTGGTAAATAAATCGGGTGTTTTTTATTATATTTTCTTATGTATAAAAATTTCAAATTTTTCCTTTTTCTTTTTGACAGTTTTATAAATTCTTCATATAGTTCTTCATCTTTAGAAATAAGCAGTTCAACTGATTTATAATCGAAATCGTATAATTTTCCGGATTCAAAATCTAATATGTATTGCATCATCACAGTCTTTGTTGTCCTTGAATCTTGGTAATAATAAGAGTTATATCTGTTATAAGGACTATAACTGTACGGATCATATTCAGTATAGGTTTTATTAGCAATAAAATGGCTTATACTGCCAAATACAGGGATTCTGTTAAATTCATCATTCAAATTAATGTATAATACACCCTTATCACTAAAGCCCCATATCTCATTTATCTTTATGTCTTTTTTAATGCCTAAATTATTATACAATGAAATTTGATCACTTTCAAAAAGTTTTTCATAAAAATCAAAACTGTTATAATCAATATTTGTAACTATTTGTGATTTTTGAATAGGGGAATTAAGTTTTACTTGTTGAAAATTCAAATAAATACCGTCTTTAAATTTAAATGAATTAGAATACTGAACATAGCCGGCAGGAATTGATTCGGTTTGAGCAATTATTGTTCCTGAAATAGAAATGAGAAATAATAATATTAAATAACTTTTTAATTTCATAATATATACATCTAACGTGAAATATCTTGATCTATTTTATTTTCGTTATACTCCTTTCGGATATTCAACTCTTGTATGATAAATATTTTTTAACTTGGTTTTTAATACTTTTTTCACTTTACTGATCTCTCCGAAAGTAATATCAGCATCTATTAATAAATTATCAGATATTTTACTGTTTACAATATTTTCAACCAAATCATTAATACTTTCTTCGGTATATTCTTTCAAACTTCTTGATGCTGCTTCTACAGAATCTACTATCATTACAATAGCAGTTTCTTTAGAAGAAGGCAATTTTCCGTTATATCTAAATATATCTTCATTGATTTTTTCATTGTGGTTCAATTCTTTATATTTATGCAGAAACCATGCAATTTTACTTGTTCCGTGATGAGTAGGAATAAAATCAATTATCTCCTTGGGTAAGTTGTATTTTTTTGCAATTTTAAGTCCGTCATCCACATGTTTTTTTATGATTTCTACACTTTGCAGAGGATCAATTTTATCATGGGGGTTTTTATCATATTGATTTTCAATAAAGAACAAAGGATTATTCATTTTACCAATATCATGGTATAATGCCCCTGCTCTTGCTAATAATGGATTTGCATTTAATTCTCTTGCTGCTTCTTCGGAAATACCGGCAACCTGAAAAGAATGCTGGAAAGTACCCGGAGCTTTATCTGCCAATAACTTAAGCAAAGGTCTGTTTGTATCTGATAATTCAATTAAAGTTACATCGGAAATAAATCCGAAAATCTTTTCAAAGAAATAAATTAAAGGATACGCCATTAATACAAGTACACTGCTGCCGGCAAACCAAGCAATTTGATTAATTTGAATTTTGTTAATATCTCCTTCTCTAATAATTGTTAATGCACTGTATAAGAGAATATATGTTAAAAAAATCAGCAAAGCAGTCCATAATATCTGACTTCTTCTGTATAAACGACTAACACCCGAAATGGCAACAAATCCGGCAACAAACTGAATTAAAATAAATTCAAAACTGTTAGATGCAATAAATCCTAATAATAAAATTGTTATAGTATGATGTAAAAATGCTGTCCTCGGTTTGTAAAATGTTGCTGTTATTAGCGGTAATATTGTTATAGGAATAATATATATGTTCAGCACATTAATTGAAGAAACAGTTGCAGCAGTAACAACAAATATGATTGTCAGGCTAAGGAAATATAATACTTTTCTGTTACTGTTAAAGATCGTTTTGTTATAAAAGAAAAAATATAAAAATAAGATTGTAAATATTGAAGAAGCCAATATAAATTGCCCGGAAAATAAAATTGCTCTGTCGGAATAAGAACCTCTTTCAGTTAAATATTCTTTTCTTAATGAAGTTAAAATTTGATATTTATCGTTATTTATAAGTTGTCCTTTATAAATTATCCTCTCTCCCGCTTGTATCATTCCCCTTACCGGAGAAATTTCATCAAGCAATTGTTTTTTAGCCTTTTGGGTTGTACTTTCATCAAAAAGGATATTATAAGTAATATATTTAGAAAAATCAAAAGAAGGAATGGGTATTATGCT
>JAUVIG010000337.1 GCA_030592825.1 Chlorobiota bacterium
CATGATTTTGTTTTTCAAGTAATATATTTGCTTTCTTTTTTTGCTGATATTGTTTGCGTATCAAATATGCAAATACAAGTATCAATAAGAAAAAACACACTAAGGAATAAATAATTATTTTTTGAGTTTTAATTTTGCTGTTATTCTTTTCAATTTGAAGATTTATTACTTGTAATTCTTTTTCAATTTTTTCAGTTTCGTATTTTGTTTGAAGTTCTGATATTTGTTTATGGATATTTTCATTAAAGATTGAATCTTTTAAGACAATGAATTGCTTTTGAAATAAATAAGCAAGTTCGAAATTTCCCAATAAAAAATATGTTTCAGCAATATTTTCATTAATATCTCTTACTATTATTGTAAGTTTTAATGCTTCGGCTTTTTTAAGAGACAGATTATAGTATTTGAGTGCAGTTTGATAATCTAAACTTTTTTTATACGAATTTCCTATGCTTAATAATGTAATAACTATTCCTCTTTCATCGCCGATTTCTTTTTTAATTTTATTTGATGCTTTATAATATTCGCGTGCTTTCTGAAATTTTCCCCAAGCATCATAAACTTCTCCAATGCAATTTAAACTTGCGGCAACAATGCTTTTATTATTAATTTTCTGACCAATCTCAATTGATTTTTGATAAAAATCTAATGCTTTTCTATATTCTTTTAACATATAATATGTTTCTCCAATATTTACGTATGTATTGGCAATATTGAAACTTTTTTTATTCTCTGAATTTTCTAATTTTAGAGTTAAAGATTTATTAAAATTTTCAAGAGCTTTTTTGTATTCGCCACAGTAAAAATAATTAACGCCAATATTATTCAGTGTTTTTGAAATTCCAATATCATTACCAAGTTGTTCGTCAATTTTAATAGCTTTTTGATAGTTTTGAAATGATTTTTTGTATTCACCAAAATGCGAATATATAGCACCAATATTATTGTAAGCATTTGAAATACCGGACGAATCATTTAATTCAAGATAAAGAACTAATGATTTTCGGAAATAATTAATTGATTTTTCAAGATTTACACTGTATGCATATGCTTGTCCGATTTTTGTAAAGGAAGCAGCTTGTTCTTTTTTATTGTTATTAGCTTTTGCTATTTCTAAAACTTCAAAATAATACTCAAGAGCTTTTACGGGTAAGTTCATTAGATATTCATTCCCAAGTTCATTAAGAATTTCCAATTTTTGATTTTCAGTTGCTGTTTTTAACTTATTAGTAAGACTATCTGTTAAATATTGATTTTGAGCATTTATTTTTGTTCCGTAAAAGGTCAAAAAGCAAATTGCAGCGAATATCAGAATTCTAATTTTCATATTATATAATAAGAATTAACTGTGTATTTTTATAAATATAAAATCCGGCAATTCCGCATTTGAACATTAACTTCTTATGATAAATATTTATAAATAAGACCTAATAGTTTTTGCTTATTTACGGGTTTTGTTATATAATCATTACAACCGTTATTAATACACATATTTTTATCATTTTCCATTGCAAATGCTGTTTGTGCAATAATGGGAATATTAGGGTTTTCCAGCCGAATTTTTTTTGTTGTTTTTAAACCGTCAGATATCGGCATTTTAATATCCATTAAAATGAGGTCAATTTTTCCTTTTTTATATTTTTCATATACTTCATTTCCGTTTTTTGCATGAATAATTTTAATGTTTGTTTCACTTAAGAACATTTTAAGAAGTTTAAAATTAGATATTTCATCTTCAGCAATCAGTAGAGTTTTATCAGATAAATTATAATTTTTAACAACTTGAGCAACAGTATGTTTCTTTTTTTTACTTTGAATATCTTTATTATAAGGAATGCTAAAATAAAATGTTGATCCTTTATTCAATTCTGAATCTAACCAAATTTCACCACCTAATAATTCTACAATATTTTTACAAATTGATAATCCGAGACCTGCACCGCGATAAAGTTTTTCTCTTTCGTTTTCAAGTTTAGTAAATCTGCTGAATATTTTATTTTGCTGTTGTTTTGTTAAACCAATTCCTGTATCTTTTATATAAAAAATTACTTCGTTTTTATTTACAGATTCTTTTATAGAATATCCGATTTTAACAAAACCGGTTTCAGTAAATTTTAAAGCATTGTCAATTAAATTAACTAAAACTTGTTGAAGACGAAAGCTGTCTGTGAATAATATAATTTCTTCATCTTCTTTTTTGATAAACTTTAGTTCAATCTTCTTTTTTAAATCTGAAATGTTTTTTTCTTCATATATACTAACCAATTCATCAAATATTATATTTATAAAACAATTTTCTTCAATGATTTCTAATTGACCTGCTTCAATCTTTGATATATCAATAATATCATTAATTAAATGTAAAAGAGTATTACTGCCTCGAATAATATATGCTATTAATTCTTTTCTCTTTTTTTTATCAAATTCTTTATCATTAAGTAGATTTGAGAATCCCATTATTGCATTCATAGGTGTTCGAATCTCATGCGACATATTTGCCAAAAATGCCGATTTTAAACGATCTGATTCCTCTGCCTTTTCTTTTGCTGTTACCAGTTCAGATGTACGTTCTCTTACAAGTTGTTCTAATTGGTTTCTGTGTTTTTTGAGTTCAACATTTTTTCTTTCTAATTCATCTGATTGTGCCAATATTTCTCCCTTTTGAATATTAATTTCTGATGTGCGTTTTTCTATCTGACTTTCAAGTTCAATATTCAGATTTTTTAATCTTTTTATGCTCAATCTGACTATTAGCCCTACTAATATTACACTTAATACAAAATATGCTGCGTATGCTGCAATTGTTCTATACCACGGAGGGTGAACAGTGAACTCATATTTTGCCGCTTCACTGATAACGCTGTATATATTTTTTGCTTTCACCTTAAAAATATAATTTCCCTCAGGTAAGTTAGTATATTCTTTTTTTGTATTTAATGACCAATCAGACCAATTACTGTCAAAGCCTTCAAGAAAGAATTGGTATTCTGTAGATGATTCATCAATAAAATCAGGAGATGCATAATGAAAAGTTATGGAATTATATTTAAAGGATAAATTAAATATAAAGTTCTTGTTTTGTATAGAGGAAAAATATTGTTTATTTTCTTTCTTTTCATAATAATTACCGTAAAAGATAATTGAATCTGAGTTTATTATAACTTTTCTGATGAATGTTTTAACTAAAGAGTTATATTTTTTTTCTATTGAAGGATCGTAATGAAATAATCCTTCAGAACCGCCAATCCATATAGATCCGTCTTCTTCCGGATATATAGCAAGTACCATCATTTCAGGAATTATATTAAACAATTCCGAATTCCAAGTATATGTATTGTTACTATTCAGAGCAGCATATCCGACAGATCCTTTTTTGTTGTTTAATTGTGATATCCATACGTTTCCGGAATCAGTTTCATTAAAAGAAAAAATATCTTTTTCTTTTCCGGGAAAGATGTCTTTAAAGGTTTCTTCAGGTATGAATGAATTTGTTTCGCTGTTATATCTGTAAAGACCTTGTTCAGTGGCGAAAACTGTTTCATTTTTAAATTCATAAATTAATATGTTTTTTAAAGAAGGTAATCCGTTATCAGTATTGTATTTTATAATTTTTTTAGGGTTCAACGGATCACCGGAAGGTATGAGTTTTATTAAATCATGTCTGAATGAACTGATCCAAATATCACCGTTTTTTTCTTCTTTTATGGATCTTACACTTATTCCGGTACCCGATATCATTCCTTTAAATGTAAATGTCCCTTCAGAAAACTTTAATATTCCGATATCATTAGTTGCTCCGAAATACACGATTTCAGGATGTAATTCTGATTGATATAATGTAACAGCACCATTAATTTCTGCAAGCTGAATAATCTTATCTTTTTTTACAGAGAATATACCTTCTTGAGTACACAGAAGAAGATACTCTTTATTTCTTTTAATGTCATTATATTTTAAAAAGCTCCAAGATGAAGATACCTGAGCATTTATTTTAACAGCTTTTCTTTCTTTTAAATAATAAACACCTTGATGAGTTGCAATATATAAAATATCATTAAACCGAATAATATTCAGAACAATACCTTTCAGTCCGTTGGTTTCATTCCAAAAAGTGATCGGCAAGGAAATATTACATTTAGCAATTCCTTTATTTAAAGCTAACCAAAGATTTTCTGAATTATCAATATAAATTCCGTTAACATTGTTAGATTGAAGTCCGGATTCAATATTAATTATATTTAATATTTCCCCGTATATATTTGTTAATAAACATCCTCCGTTATTTGTTGCAATAATTAATTTATTATTATAAACTTCGGATCTGTAAACTTTATTTTCTATTATAAATTCATTAGCTTCACAGTCAAGATGTTTGAATTCGGCATCGGATTGATCAAAAACTTTATAGATAAACAGACCGTAATTATTATTTATAAAAACGATTTTATCTTCAATTTGATTGGCTGTTTTAAAGGTATAACCAATAATTTTTTCACCTCCGGGTGCGATTACTAATTCATCATTCTTAAGGATAAAAAGCCCGTTTTTTTCTTCATATATATATATATCGTTATTATATTTAA
>JAUVIG010000243.1 GCA_030592825.1 Chlorobiota bacterium
ATACCTGCGAACATTTCAAAATGATAGAAACCTTCTTCAGGAATACTCATTGCTCCGGCTCCTCCGGCAAGAGAAACTTTTAATTTATTAATTAATGGCAGCTTATTTAAAATGCTTCCGTTAAAATGGTGGATATAATTTGCTTGCCAAAAACCGTAATTAGTATTTAAAGTTGGTCCGAGAAGCTGGAAAGATCTAAGCGGATCTGAAAAAAAGTAATTATCCGACCCTCTGAAATATTTATATTCTAAAAGGCGTAAGTTATTCTTATTAACAAACATACCTGTCATTACTTGCCATCGGGATGAACCGAAACGAGCTAATTTATGCTCTGCATTGGCTCCAAATTCAAAATAATCAAAATTAACTTCGCTGCCGAATATACCGGGTAATCCTTTTCTGTAAGTGAAATGCAATTCGGGATTATTATCACCGAGAATTATTTTTTTGTTCCCTTTAATCAAATATTTCTGGTTTATTCTGTATTTCAACTTCAGCTTCAATTCGCTTTTAATATATTGCTCAAAATCAACAGGTTCATTTAAGTCCCCAAAGATATATTCTGACCATTTTGAAAGTTGTAAATCGTTTATCGGAATTTGATTCGAATATAAAAAGGAAAGTTCTGCAAACAAACCGTTAAACACTTCTACTCGTTGCTTTATTTCAGCAGATTGTGTATTCACATAATTGCTTCTGCTGAAAATTTGCTCAATAGATGCATAATTATTTATAAGATCATATGTATTTCCGATTTCAATAAAGGTTCTTACAAACTTTTTTGGATAGTAAGTGAGTCCGATTCCGAATTTCCCTTTCAAATCATTGTTTTTAAAGCCGTAATCAATATGTTGTTTTGTTTCCAGTAACATATTATTACTAAACTCTTTATTGAAATAAAACGGAAGTCTGTGTCTGTATCCGCCTACACCAAAGGGAATTATTTGTTCTGCCAAACCACCGATCAAAAATTCGGTTCCTTTGTAATGATTTTTTCTTCCCCAGCCGGCTAAAGGAGTGTACCAATATAAACGATTGAAAATTGAATCTTGCTTATCCAAAAATTCATGACTCTCATAATATTTTCTGATGCTGTCAGTCTTGGATATAAATTCTAACTCATTCTTTTTTAAAGCAATAGGGCGGTTTGTTGACCAGTACAATGAATCTCTGTCAAAGGCTTCCGCTTCAAATGTTTTAATCTCGTTTGTAAAAAGTTTTTTATCAATTACTGTATTGACTGAATAGTTTTTATAGTTTATTCTTGTTTCTCCCAAAATATTCTTTTTACCGTCTTTTATTGTATAAATTATATTAAGTTTAACAGGTAAATAAATATTATCATCAATTTGTTTATAATTTTCAATAATCCTGAAGTTTTTATGCATTACAAGCGAACTTTCATTTACTGAAAGATCAATCGCAACCATTGCCCATGTGCTGTCTTCGACAAATATATTACCGTAAAATAATGCATCCTGTTTATTTAGAGGAATTACTTTTATCTTGTAGATTTTTGCATTATTTTCAAAAAAAGATTCAATATATTCGTATTTGTAACTTAAATTGGAAGTTGAGGATATCGGTGATTTTAACGGTTGTGTACAAAGTTGCGGCAAGTCAAGTATGCTTTTATAAAAGTTAAACGAATTTGACAGATTATTTGTTTCAAATAAATAAGGATTTGCTTTGTAGAATTGCCTTGGAGCTATATTACCGTCATCAATTCCGACTCCTATGGTTATATATCTTCCGGATGGTCTTTTATCTGAAAAATCGTGATATGCCAAAATATTTTCTTTGAATTGATTGGGTGATTTATAATAAGATTCTGCTATATACTCAATCAAATTAACTTTATCTTTAGTAAATGTATTATTAATACTGTCATGTTTTGCTTCTTTTCTTTTTAATGTGTCAGACGGATTATATTCCTTTTCAAAAGATGTTTTAACGTATATATCACATTTATAATTCTTTACAATATCTAAATATATTTTTCTGCTTTTTCTGACTTTAGACATTATGATTTTAGCTCTGTCAATTTTATCAGCAATTATTTCAACTTCATCTATGGCAGAAATTTCTTTAACGAGTTCAATATCAACTTTAAGATGTTGAATTGGGTTAAGAGTTATTTGCTTTTCAATCTCCAAATAACCCATGTAGCTATAAATCAATGTATAAGTTCCGGGATTTAATTCTAAAAAATATTTGCCGTCATTATTTGCAGAAGTGCCTGTGGTAGAGCTTTTTACAAAAACAGAGGCAAAGGGTAGGGGATTGCCGTTTTCATCGGTTACAGTACCTGAAACAATTGCAGAAAAAGAAAATTGAGAAATGATAATAAATAAAAAAGCAAGAAATAAATATTTGAATTGCATTATGTAAATTTAGATACTTTCTAAAAATATTTAACGTTTTACAGGACTTTTTTGTTACAGAAAGAAAAAAACCTTTTATTTTCGTAGTCTTTATTTAAGACAAGACTTATCGGACGAAAAGTATAATGATGTATTTTTATTCTTTAATGAAATGCGTTTGAAGTTTCTTTCTGTCTCACTTGGTTTTCCGTAAATGCAAGACATTATTCAAGAATAGAGAATATATCAGTTTCTGCAAGCGCCTTACTTGAAATCAACAGTAACTCTAACCGTTTTTGAACTAAGTTTATGTTCACGGAAAAACTTGACTGAATACCACATCGTCCAAGGGGTTACGATAAAATGATCATAGTGAGCCCCTCCTTCAAGTATTAGATGCCGTTCATTGGGAAAATCATTGATAATTTCTAAGACATTCTCAATAGGTGATATAGGATCAAGGGTGCCACTAATGAACAATACGGGAACCTCTGATGATACAGGTTCAAAGAAAGATGAATCAACAGGAGGGACACCCCAGAAATGACATAAATCACCTGCTCCCATCCACACAGGAATATCTTCTAAGACAGATTCACCGGCTTCAGCTTTCATGATAGGGGCATATTTTTCAGGTAACCCTTCTGAACACACAACCGAAGCTGTCATTCCTTGATAAGACGGAAAAGGCGGCAACTGTAATATAAGTTGAGCTAATTTTGTATAATCTCCTTCCAGTGCCTCTTGATAGGCAAATGGCAGTATTTCAATACCACCGCGAAATCCCATAGCAAAATAAGTTGCATATTGTGCTTGTGCTTTGCTTACTCCAACAGAAGTAAGTGTTCCTGTCTGCGGATTGGGAATGGAAAGTTGAACAGGATGTTCAGCCAAATTTGCGAGTACTGCTTTCATAGTTTTCATTAAATCGGGAACGTGTTCACTGCAGTATGAATTATTAGCACAGAGTTTGGCTAATTGTTCCAGCTTTTTTTGATAGATAGCCGGATGAACAAAAAAAGGCTGATATGGACTTTGAAAACCATCAAAGATAGCGCAGTTAACTTTTGATTCATGCTTCTTAATATACATGTAAGCTACCAATGTACCATAACTCACTGAAAGCAGATTAATCTTCTCATAGCCCAAACCAATTCGAAGGGCTTCGATATCTTCAACAATTTCACAAGTATTATAACCGGTCAAATCTATTCCCTGTTTGACCAACCTTTCTCTGCACTTCACAGCGATTTGAGAAGTGATTTGATTAATTTCTTGTCGGCTGTATGGTTTATCATGTTGAAAATCATATTCATGACAGGTTAAATTCGGAAGCGATTCCCCTACGCCACGTTGATCAAAAATGATCATATCTCCTGCCGTCCAGCGACTTATATTAAAGTACATAAAATTACGACGGGCAAATTGTATCGTTTCGCTACCGGGACCTCCACCTAAAAAAAAGACTGGTGGGAGTGATTTACTCAACTTGGATTTAAATCTGACAAAAGCTACCTTAATCAAATTACTATTGGGAATATTGCGATTTTCAGGAACAATAACATACCCGCATTCTGCATCTACGAATTTATCGCCTGCCTTGAACTTAGTAAGATGTTTAATAACAGTACCTGCCTTCACATTATCAGATACATCCGGAAATTCAGATTGAGCTGTTACTGATGAAAATTGAAATAACGCTAAAAAACAGAACAAGAAGTTAATCTTTTGTCGAAAAAAATAAATCTGAAGGCTAAATTCTAACATACTAAATCTCATTAAGTTTGTATAATCTTTACCATCTTACATCTCATACTGTCGAAATATTTTTTTTCAAAACTTCAAACTTTACGAAGTTTTAAGTAGTGATTGTTTGCTCTGCTTTTTGTTTACGTCGTTTTCTAATTCCTTTTCTTACAAAAAATACAATTACAGCTGCAATAATAAGCAGGGGCCAAATGTACATCAAACCGATTATAAAACCGAGAAAACCTTCCCATCCGCCTCCTAAAGCTTCACCAACTTTATGCATAAAGCCGTAAGAAATAGTATTATAATCTTGGTGTACATATACTGTAATTGTGCTTAAACCTACTTGATTCTTAAGATATTTAAGCCTTCCTTCTTTTGCTTCAATTTCTTCTCTTAATCTTCTGATATGCTCGTTTACTTCAAGAATTTCGGCAATTGTGCGGGCTTTTTTAAGTAGTTCAATGTATTGAGCTTCAACTTTTTTCTTATTTTCTAAACGTGTCAAAATATCGACATATTCTTCTGTTACATCGCTTGTATTTATATTTTTTGACTCAAAATCTTCGGCTTCCCCTTCCAAATCAGTCAGCAATTTTTCAAAATTTTCTGCCGGAACTCGAATAATAATTGTATTGCTGATACTGTACGAGCTGTTATTTTCACTTTCAGAAGTTATATATCCTTTATGTTTTGCAATGATTTTGTTGATATTTGGTTTTGATTTTTTATAATCGGAAACTCCGAAACTGATATCTGCGGTTTTTATTATTTTTTTCTCAATTTTATCAGTACCGTTTTCTGTGTTTTCCGGATCATTTATTTCTCCTGTTTCTTCACCTGTGTATATTTGAGCTTTTGTTGATTTATCACTCGAAGCCGGTAGGAAATAATCCATATCCAATTCCGGTTCATAAGCCAAATCATCATTTCCGCTTTTTGCACAGCTTATAAAAAATATTGCAATAAGTGAATAAAATAAAATTTTTGTTTTCATAAGTTTGGAATTTTGTGATAGATTAATATTGAACAATATGCATGTTTTTTGCAATTTGTTTTTTTATAAAGATACAAAAAAATTTAATTTCCATATTTTAATTTTGAAATATTATTCAATATCTATTATTGAGATCACTCCGAAAAGTAAAAAATATGAAAGTTGCCACTAAATCACTAAGACACCTGTCTGTCGACAGTCAGGCAAAATTTCACAAAGAGCTTACAGTAAGGAACTTAATTTTTGTATTTCTTTGTGTTTTAGTATCTTCGTGGCAAAATATATTTTATCGAAGTAGTCTTATTATTGATAGAATCAATAATTAATCAAAAATACCTTTTCCTATACAACATTTCTTAAATTTTAGGCCTGAACCACACGGACATTTATCATTTCTACCGACTTTTTTATTTGTAAAATTTTTTATATCTTTCGTTTCACTTTCTTCAACAAAGTAATTTGACAGCCGATTATAATGTTTTTTCCAATGCCCTCTTTTTTTATAATAACAGCCTGAATAATTAATTTCATGATAAAGAAGCAATTCAGAGTTATGTTCTAATGCATCTTCTAATTCAATTAGATTAAATTTTTCTGATTGGTTTAAAGTCTTTATATTTTTAAGAACCTCAACTTTATTTTGAATTATTGGTATAGCTTCTTTAATTCTTAAATTTACAAGAAGATGTGCAAAAGCATCATGCCAAGGATCAAAATCGCTTTTAAATATCTTGGCTGTATTTAAAAACATTGTTGTTGATAAAATTTTATTATCTTGCAAAAAATTATAAAGCAAAGATATGATAATACGTGACCAAATTAAAGAATTATTTAAAAAGCTAGACAAT
>JAUVIG010000344.1 GCA_030592825.1 Chlorobiota bacterium
CGTTATGCTCATCAATTATTGTTTTTACATAACTCAATCCAAGAGCGAACCCTTTTACATCGTGTATATTTGCTGTAGGTACTCTGTAAAACTTATTAAATATTTTCTTTTGCCCTTCCTTGCTTATTCCTACACCATTATCCGAAATAATTATAAGAATAAATTCGCCGTTTGTCTTACTACTTACTTTTATTCTCGGAGGAATATTATCTTTAGAATATTTTACGGCATTATCCAAAAGATTAAAGAATATATTAGTCAAATGTAATTTATCTCCTTTAATATTATAATGATCAGCTCTTAAATCTGTTAAAATTTCTCCTCCTTTCGTTTTCACTTTTATATCTGTAATTAAAACAGCCTGTTTAATAATATTATGAATATCAACATCTTGTATATTATAATGAATGTTTCCTTTTTCAAATAATGAAATTTGTAATACTTTTTCGATTTGAAATTCCAAACGTTTGCTTTCATCCCCAATAATTTTAGTTACAGATAAAATCTCGTCTTTATCAATATTTATACTGTTATCACTTAACATTTGCGAAGCTAAGGAAATTGTTGAAACAGGTGTCTTTAATTCATGAGTCATATTATTTATGAAATCATTTTTAAGTTCAGATAATTTTCTTTGTTTTAATATAAGATATATAATTAACGAAAAAGTTATTGTAATAATTATTGTAATGATGATTGAAATAATCATTTCTCTCGGAATATTATTCGGAAGAATTTTATTTCCGGCTTTAAAATAAACAACGAGAAAATATCTTGAAGAAAGGATATCATTAGGGAATAATTGTATTTCATAAGTTTGCTTCACATAATCCAAACTGAATCCTTTGGATTTGATTCTATATTCATTCATTTCATCCTTTATACCAAAAAAATAAGATTGCTTAATATTATTCTTTTTAAATGAATTTGAAATAACTTGTTCTATTTGAACGGCACCTAATCGTTTTTCAATCTTAGTTTCTCCGGAAATCATTCTATTTAGAATGTCCTGAATAAATATTGTTTTCTTACTGATATTTGCAATTATTCTTTCTTTTAAGTCTTCCTGAGTAAACTCATCATAGCTCCCGAGAGAATCTTGAGTTTCGGCATCTATTCGATATAACGAATCGCCTTGTAAATAATAAATACTTGGTTGATTTTGCGTTGTATCATTTTCAACAATATCATTATCTTCAACAAAATTTTCTTCAAACAAAAACTTACTGCCGGGCAATCCTGTACTGTCTTTACTGAAAGGTACAGAAGATTGTGTGATTTGTAACAATGCTTCCCTTTCTTCGGCAGTTTTCACAACTTCAAACAAAGCTTTATTCACACTTTCCGTGAATTTTTGTTCCTCAATAATCATAGCATTTTCTATCCAAGCTGCTTGCACTAATATCAATAATGCAACAGTTGCTGTCATTATACCGGTTAACAGGCTTATGTATTTTTTACGCATATGCCGATACTCTTTAATAAAACGGTTCTACTGTTATTTTAGTGGTTGATATTAACTAAATTCCTAATCACAATGTTGATTATAATATTAGGAACTGTTAAGAAATAACTTTTACAATCGCTGTGCCAGTTGTTTAACAATAATATTTTTCCAATCAGTAAATGTTCCTTTAATTATTTTTTCTCTTGCAACTCTCACAAGATCAAGATAAAATGCAAGATTATGAATACTTGCAATTTGTGCCGCCAATCGTTCTTCACTTTTCATTAAATGACGTAAGTATGCTTTGGAATAATAAGTATCAACAAATGAAGTTCCGTTTTCATCAATCGGTGAAAAATCATTCTCCCATTTTTTATTTTTAATATTAATCCTTCCTTCCCACGTGAAAAGCATCCCGTTTCTGCCGTTTCGTGTAGGCATTACACAATCAAACATATCGGTTCCCAGAGCAATCCCTTCCAGAATGTTTTCAGGTGTACCCACTCCCATTAAATATCTCGGTTTATCTTCAGGTAATATGTTATTAACTATCTCCAACATTTCATACATAATCTCTGTTGGTTCTCCGACAGACAAACCTCCTATTGCATTTCCTTCCCTACCGAAAGATGCAATTGTTTCTGCAGATTGAATTCGCAGGTCTTTGTATGTACCTCCTTGTAAAATCGGGAAATATGCTTGTTTATAATCATATTCCCCTTCCGTTTCATCAAATCTTTTGATTCCTCTTTTAAGCCACCTGTGTGTTAAATGCATAGAATCTTTTGCATACTTATAATCTGACGGATAAGGAGGGCATTCATCTAAAGCCATTATGATATCAGCACCAATACTTCTTTGCGTATCTACTACATTTTCGGGCGTAAACAAATGCTTTGATCCGTCAATATGCGAGCGAAACGTTACTCCTTCTTCTTTAATCTTACGTATTTCGGATAATGAAAATACTTGATAACCTCCACTGTCTGTCAAGATTGGTTTATCCCAAGATATAAATTTATGCAAACCTCCTGCTTGCTCAAGAATATCAATTCCGGGTCTTAAATAAAGATGATATGTGTTCCCCAAAATTATTTGTGCTTTAATATCTTCTTCCAACTCTCTTTGATGAACAGCCTTAACTGAACCGATTGTACCTACAGGCATAAAAATCGGTGTCTCTATTTTCCCGTGATCAGTAGAAATAATCCCTGTTTTTGCACTCGATTTTTTATCTTTGTTTAATATTTCAAACTTCATCTTATATTATTATCTTATGAAACTTTGTTTTTTTAGCAAAATTTTACTTATCCGGATTGGTTATGTGTAGGTATTGAATTGTTTATTTGTTTAATTGTTTATATGTTTATGCCAAAAACGGATTAAATTTGATTTTTGAATTATAAAAAAGGTAAAATTAATGAATAAAAGTGAGAAAAAGAGATTAAAATTCAGTTTAATACCTCCGGTATTTTTCTTGCTTATTATGTGGGTTGTAAAAATACTTGAATATTCATTTGATAATAATTGGTTCGTTTACGGTATTTTCCCTTTGAAAGTAAAAAATCTTACAGGTATTCTTTTTTCCCCTTTTCTTCATGGCGATTTTGATCATTTGATTTCAAATTCAATTCCGTTTTTATTCTTAGGTACTGCATTGTTCTATTTTTACAGAGAATTTGCCTATAAAGTTTTTTTTTTTCATATACTTATTATCAGGTTTTTGGGTTTGGCTTGCAGCAAGAGAAGTATATCATATAGGAGCAAGCGGTATGGTTTACGGTTTAGCGTCTTTTTTATTTTTTTCAGGTTTGATTCATAAAAACAGGGCTTTAGCTTCTTTGTCTTTAATTATTGTTTTTTTATACGGAAGTATGATATGGGGTGTACTTCCCATTTTTGAAGGAATGTCATGGGAATCACATTTATTCGGTGCTGTAACAGGATTAATTTTATCGCTTGGTTTTGCCCGAAAACAAACATTTATTAATCCTGTTGAAACAGAAACATTTGATGAATTGGATGAGTTTTCAGAACCCTCAATCAGTGATGATGATTATACAAAAATTCATTACTTTTATACAGAGGAAGAATAATTAAGCAGCTAAACAAAAAAACCTCCGAGAAATTCTCGGAGGTTTAAATTAAATATAAATTAGTTTTAAAAACCGAACATATAACCTACTGAAAGACCGAAGAATATGTTTTTTTGAGTTAAATCATCAGTCATAGCAACATTTTTATCATCTTTAGTTACTTTGCCGGCTTTAAAGTCTGTATAAGCTTGAGCTGTACCGTTATTACCGTCATAGTCGATGTTAATAAAATTCATAAAACCCATTCCAACATTTGCCTCAACAAAAATACCTGAAAAACTTGCTCCTACTCCAAAATTGGCTCCAAAATCAATTTTGTTATACAGTTCATCCGATCCACCAAGATTATTGTCATCAGAGAATGGTTGAGTAAAATCCAAATCTTCATTAGGAACACTAAAAATATCATCAGTCCATTCTTGAACATCTCCGGTTCCGGGTGTAATTTTAGATGTTTGGTTTCCTTTTAATGCATAACCGAAATAAGGTCCTACAAAAACATAAGCAGGTCCTATACCCTTTTTTACACTTACGCCAATATTCATATAATTAATGCTTTGTTTATATTCATATTCATAATCGTAAGCAATATATCCTTCCCTATCTTCCTCAGAATCATTTCTTGAATCATAATCAGATCCTAATTGATTAAAAGTAACATCTGCTCTAATACCGATAATTTTTAAATCCAATTCAGCAACTATACCGGCATTAAACGCCATACTCATTACAGAACCATCAGGGGTATAGTAATTAACTAAATAACCTGACATTCCGTAACCGGCTTTTACACCAATTTTTTGAGCACTCATAGTGAATGCAAATAATACTGCAACACTTAAAAATAATAATTTTTTCATAATTGTATATTTTAAATTAAACTTTCGACAAAGATAAAAAATAAAATAAAAAAACATCAAAATTTGAAAATATGTTATAATCAATTAGAGTATAGAATAGGTTCATTCCGCTAATAA
>JAUVIG010000539.1 GCA_030592825.1 Chlorobiota bacterium
GCCCTTTTCTCTTTCTTTTTCCCTTTTGCCCCGCTCTGCAAGGATTAAGAGGGGTTTTGGGGGCGGTAGAAAAACACCGAAAACAAACCGCAAAACCAATGCAAAACAAAGCAAAAAACAGCCGAAAATAAGGCGGAAAATCCAAACTGAAACGATGAAGCCGAAAACCGGAAAAATGAGCCGAAAAATGTCCTTAAAAACTTGTAAAACGACAAGGAAAAACCAAACGAGAGGAGAAACGGAAAATAAACGACCGAAAAACCAAAAAAATCAAACGGAAAAACGAAGCTGAAAAATAAAAAACAGCCAAAAAATTACACTTAAAAACCTGTCTGCCGACAGGCAGAAAAGCCCCCAAAATTGCCCTGCGAAGCAGAGCAAAAAAAAAGAAAAAAAGCCCCCTTTTCCGCCTCCGGCGGTAATAAAAAAAAGTCAAAAAAATTTGTTCCGAAATCGGAGCAACCGGATACTTTTCGATTAATATAAACGGAAAATTCAGTCAGAAAAATGATAATTTGACTAAAAAATAACTGTCTGACAAATCGGCGTAATTGTTAATAAGTCAAACAAGACAAAAACCTGAAAATAAGGATGTCAGAATGTCCGGATTGTTAATAAGTTCGACTGAAAATCAAATCAAAAATCAATCAAAATTGAGATGATAAAGACAAAAGCCGAAAACTGTAAATCAAAAAAAGATGAACTGACCTCCGGAAGTCAAAGAACTGAGCTTAAAACAAAAAATCAATACCGCTGAAAGGCGATAAAAAAAAGCCCCCCGTTCCGCCTCCGGCGGAAAAAGAAAAACACTGCGAAGCAGTGAAAAAAGTCCCCAAAAAATTAGCGGTGCTTTGCACCGATAAAAAATAAAAAATATTTCCTTTTAGTGTGATGATGAAACCGTAAAAACGATAAAAATGACCTGTAAAAACCGAAAAAAATAAGTCAAAATTGAGCCAAAAACACCACCGCAAGAAACAAGCAAAAAACCAACAGAAAAACCCTAAAAAAATAACCAAAAAATACCACCAAAACCCAAAGAGAAAAACCACAGAACCGAAAGAAAGAAAAACAAGAGAGAAACACCACCGAAAACCGCCCCCAAAACCCCTCTTAATCCTTGCAGAGCGGGGCAAAAGGGAAAAAGAAAGAGAAAAGGGCGGAAAGCAAGTAACAGCATGGATTTGAAATAAAAAAACATTAATTGTTAGTAACTTTTTTATCATAGGCGTTTTAGAACTGTAAGCAAACAGAAAAAGACAAAAAAACTTTTTTCCGGATTATTGACGGTATGCTTACTAAACAAAAATTCAAAGATTTCTTTAATAAAAATATTGCTACTTTGTAATACAAAAAACCGTAACTGTTAAGGTTACGGTTTAATAAAACTTTACGAAAAAATATTTAAGTGTAATAATCCATACCGTAAGAACCGGTCTCCATTTTTTTAATTATATTCTCGGGGCTGAAAATATGACCTAAATCTATTTTTTTATATTCATCTGTAAGCCAACCAACATTTTTTCGATTTGAAAATGGTTGCCCTGCTCTCCAAATTTGCCATTTGTCAGTTTTTTTATATTGTATTCTTCCGTCTATTACTTCTTCATCTACATTTAAAGTACCTCTAAACATTGGATATTCAAAATTATCATCAATTGAACGTTTCCCTGTTTTATACCAAAGGTTTCTTTGTATTCCCCACTTTATAACAACATGTGCAAAAAAATCTACTCCTGATTTTATAACTTCATCTAAATCATCAGAAATACCCTTTTTTCCTTTATAATTAAAAATTCTTATTGTTTCTCCGTTCAGTTGGCAGGGGTCGTCTATAAGATATTGAAAGTATCTTGTTGTTTCGTTTTTTAATTCTGCACAATATATGTTTCCCTTTTTTAGAACAATTCTTTTTGCCATAGATATTTATTTTATCGGATTAATTCCATATTGTCCCCAATTTTTTGGTGATATACTGTTTATTTTATTAAATAATATACCGCTTTGTCCGGATTTACCGCCAAGACCAAATATGTTAATTCTGTTTTGTTCCCAAATTCTTGATCCTAAACGTGTCATAGGAGCTGTTCTAACTTCAAAATTAAGTTTTGATACCGGTGAATTTGTATTACTTATATGAGTATAAAATCTTTGACCGGATTTATAACCCGGATTATTGGAAATTCCGACATATTTAACTTGATTTCCATCCGTTCCGTAATATCCAAATACTTTTTCAGTTGTAGTTGTATTATATCTCGGAGTGTAGTTAAATCTTTTCGGAGTTATTTGTTTCTGACCTGCCGGAGCACTTACTAATGGTAATGATAATGATAAGCCTGCTTCAAAACGAAATTTGTTGGCATAACTTACTCCGTGAAAATTTACCCAATCTTCTTGCCCGAACGGTTCTGCTAAACCTGCTGCTTCTAATTTTTGTACATGGTATTTAAAAATGTCAGAGTTTATATAAACTTCTCTCATTTTTAAATCTTCTACGGTATATATATGTTTTTTCTTATTATAACCTTCTGAATTTCTGTTATATCCTTCGGGTATTCCCGACCAATAATCATGGGCGGAAACTCCCCATCCTTTTGCGGTTCTACCGTAATAAAATTCTGAACCTTTAACAAAATGTGTGTCCCCCATTTCATAATATCCGCCGGTTTCCGGGTCTTGATATGCAAAATGCACAATTTGCATTTCACTTCCTCCCGTATCGCCAATTTTTGTTTTTTCTCCTGTATTAACATCTATCATCCATTCATCGTCCAAAGCTCCGTCCGGGTCAATACGATTAATCGGATTATTTTGAACATAGTTATATGGAGTTACCCAGCTTCGTTCTTCCGCCATTGGGTCAACAGAAATAAACCTCGCTATCCAAGGAGCA
>JAUVIG010000292.1 GCA_030592825.1 Chlorobiota bacterium
AATTATTTCAAATGATCTTGATATTAGTTATAATACAGGGCGAGAATATCGTGAGATATTACAAAACAGAAGAATATTATCAGAAGCAGCCAAAATTCCTTTGGAAAGTTTTGTTATGCAAGATCAAGTTCACAGTAACCGAATAAAAATCATTTCTGAAATCGACAAAGGGAAAGGAGTATTTGATCATAATGATGCTTTAAACGATACAGATGCAATGATCACAAATAAAAAAGGCATTTGTTTGTTTCTTTTTGCTGCTGACTGTGTTCCTATACTTTTCTTTGATCCGATTAACTCAATTATTGGTGCTGCACACTCAGGTTGGAAAGGAACAGTAACAAAAATTGCACAAAAAACTGTTTTGAAAATGAATGAAGTTTACGGTTCAAAGCTAAAAGATATAATAATTGGTATAGGGCCTGCTATAAGCGTTTCAAATTATGAAACCGGAGAAAATGTTGTTCAAGAAATTGAAAAATCTTTCGGAACTAAAAACGAATATCTTAAATACAATAAAACAAGCGGTAAATACCATATGAACCTTTGGTATACAAATAAGAAACAATTAATTGACATCGGTATTCCGGAAAATAATATTGAAGTTACAGACCTTTGCACTTTTGAGAATCCGGACTTGTTTTTCTCGGCACGCAGAAATAAAAATACCGGCAGGTTTGGTGCCGGTATTATATTTGTTTCTTGAAAGAAATTAATTAATAGAGGTTGCCTTAATTTAATTATTAGGATTTCTTACTTCTAATTCAAATCCCCACTTCTCTGAAAAAACTTCCTGAGCGGCAGAAGTTTTTTCAGAAGCATCATTGTATTTATCATTAATTAATTTGTTCAATTCATTATATCGAATTCTTTTTTCTTCAGTATATTCGTCTTCAGACAACTTATATATCTCAAGTTGTTCTGCATATTCATTGTTTAATAAACTTTTAAAAACTTTGAATAATTCGGAATAAGAATCAACAAATATCTTATCACCGTCAAATCCTCCCAACTCTTCTAATATCTTTATTGATTTATCAACTTGATTTTTTGCTGCATCTAATGCAGGTTCAATATTAGCAGGTTCATAAGTGGTAAAAGCTTCATCTAAATCATTAATCTTTTCAGTTATGGTGTACTCTTCTGCAACCAGTTTATCATTATAATCAACAGCTTCTTGTATTGTAGGTCCGCATTGTGAAAATAATAAAACAATTAATAAGGTAAAGGGGTAAAATACTTTTTTCTTCATAATTTTATTTTTTAAAATTTATAATTCTGCAAATATAATAAAAAAGGAGATAATTTATTATAAAAACTATCCCCTTTATATTAACATATATTGAATATCATTTTTTTTTATTCAATAACAATTTTTGAAACTAACGACTGATTATCAAAATTTAATTCAATAAAATATATTCCTTTCGGTATTGAACTCATATTTACGATATTATCAGATTCGATCAGCTTTTCTTTATGAATTATTTTACCTGACATATCACTTATTCTGTAGAAAGCATCTTTTGCTGAATTTTCAAAAACGATATTGAAACTTCCTTTTGAAGGATTAGGATATATGCTTATACCGTATTCAGCCAAATCTTGAACTGAAACACTTACGGAAAGAACTGCAACATCACTTGTTTCATTACCGCAGTCGCCTGATACAATAACATCATAATTACCGGCATCAGTTTGTTGAACATTATTTATTGAATAAGTACTTTCGTCAGCACCTGAAATATTTGAACTGTTAAAACGCCATTGATAAGATAAATTCTCACCTGCTGCTACAACAGTAAACGAAACATTATCGCCTTCTGTTGCATTTACATCATCGGGTTGGTTAGTTATTGCAGTTGTGTTGCCTATAGTAATTGTAACATCCTCGCAAGTAGATTCACCACAATCATTTTCCCAACGTCCGTAATAAGTAGTGGCAACTGTAGGAGAAACAGAAAGATTATTTCCGGAACCGACAGAAGTACCGCCACATGAGCCGGTGTACCATTCAAATGTATCACCTGATCCTCCGGTATAAGATAAAGTTGTGCTTTCTCCCAAACAAATGGTTGTTGAAGTTGCACTTACATTTGTAGGTGCAGTCGGTAAAGGGTTTTCAACAGTTACAGTATTTGAAGGATCAGATTCTCCGTCTTCTCCAATATAAATTGCAGTAACATAATAATCATAACTGCCGCAAATATCAGTATCAGTATATATTAATTGGGTAGCAGGAAGTACACTTCCGACAGCAGTACCGTCTTTATATACTTGATAACCTGTAAGGGCTGATTTAACTCCGGTATTCGGATTAGTTATACTATATATCTTAGTATCTTTCGGGAGTAAATCTAAATTAAGATTATTTGTATGATTTTCGTTATTTGCATACGAAACTTTTTGTTCTCCTTTTGCATTAACAATTGTTATACTTGTTAAAAATTCAAAACCATTAGTTCCGTTATCAGCAATATACCAATTTGTACCATCACTTAAATATCCGTGTGCAGTACCGGTTGGCACTGTTTCTAATAAGGAATGAGGTTCACCGCTTGCATCTGTGGTAACAACAGCGACAAAGAAATCACTTGTCAGAATAATCGGGTCATTTAAAATATGTTCAACTTCCGTATAGTGAACCGCCTCAATATCAGGAGATTCGTAGAATATTGTAGAAAAATCTTCAGAATATATTCTAAATCTGAATGTTGCGTCAATCCAAGGAGCCGGTTCATAAAATCCATGGCTTAATTTTGTAACAGTAACAGGAAAATTAAATCCCGCATCACTTTGGAACATTGTTCCTTTTATAGTATATGTTCCTATATATGATGTTATACTTCCCATATCAGTATATGAAATAACTCCGGCTGTATTAGGTGTTGAAGGAGCATCCCAACTTAAATCAGCATCATTACCGTTTAATATTCCGACAAGATTTTCGGGAGTAGGCAGATTAGTACAATTTCCGGTTACATTTAGATTTACAGTATATGGTTTGTTATTATGTTTAGAAATTGTTAATGTAACAGTACCTCCGGATTCACTAATTGAGTATGTCAGAGTTCCGTTTCCGCTTCCGTTAAGAACAGTTGTTGAAATTAATTCATCATTATAAACAAGAGTAGCTGTTGCATCAGCTGTTGAGCCTGTTATACTAAAAGAGCTGTTTTCACAATCAATTTCAGATGCATGAGTTGCCGTTATAATATTATTGTTTGGGTTTGAAGTCCAAATTTTCATTGCAGGGTCTCCGAACCAATGAAATAATTCGTGAGTATAAGTATCATTACCGTAATTTTGCACCATTGCATATAAACCTTGATTTACAACATCTCCCATTGTATAAATATCGTTCCCGGCACCTATTGTATATGAACCTCCGTTTCCGGCAGTACCGAAATCGGGATGTATTCCGGGATCTGACCATATTGCATCAATCATACCTTCCGAAAGTGCATCATTATATCCGCTGTAACTGTAATATGCAGCAGCAACTACACCAATTGCTCCTTTATTCTCCATTCTTACAAATTTTTCGGCAAAACAGTTGGACAATTGGAATTCACCGGTATGGCAATTCATACTGAAAACTACGGGTAATTTGTCTCCGTTTGTCAGACTGTTCATGGATGTAGTTGTATAATACGGATGTGCCCAACCGGAGCCGCCGGAATATCCGTGATCTCTGTGGAAAACCATAAATTTACCTGCATCAATGGCAGAAGTTATATCTGAAGAACCTCCGTTCCAGTCAAAAGATACATTTCTTAATTCTGCCGGAAGAAGTTGTCCGTCAGAATAATATCCGTTATTATAATGTAAGTCGGTAACGGGCCAAGTAGAGCTTGTCTGATATACCCTTGTTGAAGTATAAGCATAATTTCCTTGCAGATAATCTCTTATTTCTTCGCTTGTGTGGCAAAAGCGTCTGTCGGCATACCCGTTGTTATCATCAGAGTCTTGGTATTGAGCGCAACTCAATATATTTGTATAAAATGTAGCTTGTGTTGCAGGTGTTATTTCATAGTTAATTATTTTATCAATAACAACTTGTGCTTCTGTTGCTGATGAAACTGATATTCGTCCGTGAGCCATATCGGGAATATGGTCAGAACCTCCGTCCATACAAGCAACATAAAGATCAGTTGCAAAATCATCTGAGTAGTACGGATCTTGGCGAATTTCACCCGGAACAGCATAAGAACCTGTGTGGTCGCCGATAATAACAAAATAATCAGGTTTCGGAGTCCATGCATCATATCTGTCGTGTACTGCGGTTTTTACTTGTGCTGCAGTCCAACTTGCTTGTGAAACTACCTCAACCGAGTATCCGAGTTGACGTTTCAGGTTTGCAAGTTGGTTTGCTTGAGTAAGGTATTCAGAATGAGTAATTATAATATAATTCTTTTCACCTGCTTTATTTTTTTTTTGATTATCCAAAGAAATTCCGTCAGGAATACTTTCAGAGTTTATTATATTTCGTTTCAATAAGTTTGTATAATGCAAACTATTTTCACGTGCAATATAATCAAAATCAGCTTCTCCTCCTTGCGGAATCAGTTTATATTCGATATTCGTATAAACACGAATTTTTCCGGTAACCGGATTAAATTGCACCGGCCTGACTTCGGCAAAAACCAGAGGTGTTCCTCTGCTCATACCTGTATTTGTGATTTCAACAATATTTTTCGGAAAAAATTCATTTGCCGAATAAATTTTATCATCTTTTTGAAATTCCGGAGCAGGCGCTCCCTCAGTATCTCTTGCAGGTTCAAGTGCCGGATGAACCATATATCCGTCATATTCTGTATATTCTGCTTTTAAAATTACAATCTTCCCTGTTGCTCCTCTCGGTATTGCAATAATTTCAGTATGAGCAGGTAAAGCAGGCGCTCCAACTATTGTCATCTTTGCAAAACCTTCAATATGCAAATAATTATAAGTTATTTTTTCGACTTGTATCTCTGACACACCGGCTCCGATAAACCGGTAACTTATTTCAACTCCTGCCTCTTTCAAATTAGTGAAAGTTCTGTTTGGCAAAGTTTTTTGATCAGTTACATTTTCCGTAATACCTTCGGTAAACGACAGGTATTTATTTTGCCCGAATGTTAAATTTATGCTTAACATAAGAAGCAAAATTAAAAAGGATTTAAAGAATAAATTTTGTTTCATAGTATTGTATATTAAATTAGTATATATATGTTTACATTTTGCAAAACTTAATTTATGTTCATTCCATTCAAAAAT
>JAUVIG010000640.1 GCA_030592825.1 Chlorobiota bacterium
TCATTCCCGACACCAAAAACTAATATGTCATTTGTCTTGTTTTCCAATATTCAAAAGTTGACAGTAAAAATCATAAATCAATTCTAAATTCAAAGATAAGATATAAAATTACAAATTACAAATCCTAATTCTAATCGTCTCTTTTAACTGTTCTTATAATTTTTCCGTCTTTTTCTCTGAAGTTTACAATTAAAGGCATTTTACCCGGCAACGAGTGCGTAGCACAAGAAAAACACGGATCATAAGCTCTGAAAGCCATTTCTATCATATTAAGAATCCCTTGATTGACATCCATATTTTTTTGGATCAATCGTTGTGCAGCCTTTTTTAATGACATACAAATAGGTGCATTGTTATTGGTTGTTCCTACTATAAGATTGACTTTTTCTACAATACCTTTTTTGTCTGTCCAATAATGATGTGTTAATGTACCTCTTTGTGCTTCAACAATGCCTACACCTTCTCCGGGTATGTTACCAAGTTGTGCTCTTAATTCTGTTCCGATAATATCGGAATCTTGGGCTAATTGTAAACTGCGTTCTGCCGAATACAGTAATTCAATTAATCTTGCCCAATGCATAGCCAAAGTGTTATGAACAGGTTTTCCGCCGAGAGTTTTATACATCTTTTCATATTCAATCTGTGCAAGCGGTGTTGCCATTCCGTCGGCAACATTTAAACGAGACAACGGAGTTGCATGATAAACACCGGAATCTTGACCTTCTGAAAATCCGTTCCAACCTACTTTTTTCAAATAAGGGAATTTTAAGTAACTCCATGGCTCAACACGTTCTGCTACCCATTCTCTGTAATCTTCGGGAGAATATTTGCAATGTTCTTTTCCCAGTGTATCAACTACACGTACTTTACCGTCATAAAAGTTGACTTTATTATTTTCATCAACCAATCCCATGGAATAGATGTTCAATTTATAGGGGCCGTTCAGAATAATATCCACATATTCATCATTTCCGAGTACTACATCTTCAAAGAGTTTGAGAGAGAATTTGGAAAATTCAATAAAGCCTTCAGCCTGTTTTACAATTTGATCCCTTTCTTCGGGTTTCAGAGCTTTTCTTACACCCCCCGGAACGTTCATCACCACATGTGTTTGATGTCCGCCTAATAATGCTTGTATTTCTTGTGCAATCCGTCTTTGTTTTAAGACTTCGGTACCAATCTCTTTACCTACTTTACCGATCACACCTAAAACATTCCTTTCAGCCGGATCTGCAGTCGGCCCTACAACAAAGTCTGGTGCTGCTAATGCAAAAAAATGAGCAATGTGGCTGTGGACGAAATGAGCCATATAAAATAATTCTCTTAACTTTCTTGCTGTCGGCGGCGGTTCCACACCAAAAACGGCATCAGTTGCTTTTCCTGCTGCCATATGATGACATCCGGGGCAAACACCGCAAATCTTTGTAACAATTTGAGAAAGTTCTTCAACGGCACGTCCTTCACAGAATTTTTCAAAACCTCTTAATTCAGGCACTTGAAAATAAACATTATCAACATCGCCTTCATCATTCAAGAAAATTTCAATCTTTCCGTGACCTTCAAGTCTGGTAATGGGATCTATTGTAATTCGTTTCATTTAGAAATTAGATTTTAGAAATTAGATTTTAGATGTTAGACAGTTTGCTATATTTAATATTTTATTTTATCATTTAAGCATTCTGTCATTTAAGCATTTTTCAAATTAAGTTAATACAGTTTCCTTAATGATCTTTCTGCGAATGATCGCAGACGGTAAACTGAATCTGTAAAAAGTTCCTGCTGTATCTGCAATATCATCAATGATTTTTTCTATCTCATCCGGATCATCACTGTCTATTACTGATGCTATAGCTGAAAGCATTTTTGCTCCGGGATCAATTACATCAGAAGTCGGTCCGTAGCATCCTTTACAGGGTGCATTTCCTATTACACATCGTGCTTCACCACAACCGCCTCTTGTTGCAGGGCCCATACAAATAACGCCTTGTTCTAAAAAGCAAGTTTCACCATCATCTTCAATTTCCCACGGACGATAGAACTTTTTAACTTTCTTTTTATCTGTTTTTTCCCTTCGGCAA
>JAUVIG010000204.1 GCA_030592825.1 Chlorobiota bacterium
AAAAAATCGGTAAAAAGAACGATTTTGTGTAATTATCGGTGAATTTACCGATATATTATGTTTATCAGTGAATTTACCGATAAAACAAAAATACAGTTTAATGTTCTGCGAACATCTTTTACAGGTAACATTTTGTATTACCGTAATTTAACATTCTACGAATGTTTCTAAATTTTAAATATGCATTAAACGGAAGAAGCATAAAAAAATTTTATTCCGGCAATCGTAAAAGTTGCTGTGCACCTGTTTAAACCTAACTTATAAACCTTTCCCGCAACAATACTTAAACTTTTTACCGCTTCCGCAAGGACAGGAAGAATTTCGGCCTATAACATTACGTTTTTTAATTTTAAAACGACTGATGCCGTCAGTTTTAAAAATTTTCTCCAGCATCTTATACAATTCCAGATGTTTCGTTTTCAATAATTTCGGCCGTTCAAAAAAATATTCACTGATAACGGCAAAGAATTCTGTTTTATCTGTTGCTCCGTACGGATTTATATCCGAACTTCCTTTGTAAATTTCATCAATTTTCTTTTTAATTAAATCTAACCACGGAATTGTGTATTGTTTTGCAAGCAATAATTCAGGCACTCCGTCAATAACACCGTCAGCTTTATCAATCAGATGAACAAACTCATGAATTGCTGTATTTTTCTTATCGGTTTCGTTTTGAAACCCATGATGTAATGAAGATTTTGACAAGATCATTTTGCCTTCCATATAACCGGAACCAACCATTCCTAAAACAGAACTTCCGGATGTAATACTAAAATCTGTATCGAAAGAATTAGGATATACCAAGACTTCATCTAAATTCAAATATTTCCATTCAGGAAATTCAAAGATTGGAATTATTGCACTTGCAGCTACTAAAAGTCTGTCGGTATCATCAACAGTTGTTTTTATTCCCGTTATTTTACAATTCAACAAAAATTCCTGTATCTTAAATTCAAATATTCTCTTTTCTTTTTCATTCAAATTATTATAAAAAATAACTTTTTCAGATAATGTAATTCTCCAATTTCTCGGAAACTCTTCCTTTGGATCTTTCCAAGCATTTTCCTTTTTTATATATCTTATCAGAATGATAATTAGAATAATGAATATTACTATAAATATTTTTTCGTACATTTTATTTTTTTCTTAATTTTCAACAAATATATTTTGAAGTTAACGAAGATCCCATAATTTATCATTATGATAATTATTTTTATATTCCCAAGCACAACTACAATCATATTTAATTTTTCGTTTCGGATAAAAACTTTTATAAAGTTTAACCCTTTCTTTAAGTCCAATATCCAATGGATCAATTCTATTATTAAACCACATTCCCATAATTAGTATTGGTTCGTGTTTTGGAGGTCTCCAACCATCATAAGTACATAATCTTGTATGGTAAATGAAATGCATACCCAAAATTTTTTCTGTCAAAAATCCTTTTTCTAATTTTTCATAATTGGCAGCTTTAAAATTTTCGAAATTTTTTATCTGTTTGCTATATTCAATACCAATAAAAACAGAAATTATTACCGGCAACAAAAAACCTAAAATAAAAAAAAGTCTTGTCTTTTTTGTTACAGGTTTTATAAGATTTCTCCAAATTAATTGTATTGAAAAAAAATGAGGAATGTATATTAACAATCCTAAACCAAAAAGGAGTATTGCAAAGATACCTGCAATAGTAGCCCTTTCAAGAAAAATAATACAATAAATAAAGATAAACAATGAAATACCGTTAATAAAACCTGACAATTGTATAATTTTGTTTCTTTTTAATAATGGAGAAAATATTGTATTAGCAAAACAAATTGTTAATACAATTATTGCCCATAAGCTAGGTATACAAAATACTTGGAAATAAGAATTTGCAGTAACTGCAATCATTAAAAAAATAGAGTTTAATATTGCAAGTCGCTTTGGATTTGAAAAATATTTATATAACTTCTTAATCATTTGTGTAAATTCTTTTATATTTTTAACGAATCGGCTATAATCTTATTGCCGGTATATTGAACAAATAATATTAAATTTCAGCACCTTTAGTGCTTATAAGAACCTTGCTGATTTATACCTTGACCTATGGTCAGGGCTGATGATAGTTGCACCGTTGGTGCTTAAAAAATCATTTATCACAGAATACAACATTTAACAAAATACACAGCTGTCAAAATGAACAATAAAACAGATAAATACGACTACATTATAATCGGTTCCGGTTTCGGCGGTTCTGTATCTGCTTTGCGACTTTCAGAGAAAGGTTACAAAGTGTTGGTAATTGAAAAAGGAAAATGGTATAAAGACAGTGACTATCCAAAAACAAACTGGAATTTAAAAAAATGGCTGTGGATACCTGCATTGAGATTTTTCGGTATTCAAAAATTGACTTTTTTTAAACATATATCTGCAATGAGCGGTGTGGGTGTAGGAGGTGGTTCTTTAGTGTATGCAAACACTTTACCGAAACCTCATAACCCTTTCTTTCATCACGGATCATGGATTAATTTGGCAAATTGGGAAAAAGAACTTGAACCGCATTATGAAACTGCATGGAAGATGCTCGGTGCAACAGAAAATACTTATTTTGGTGAAAGTGATAAAGCATTTAAGCAATTGGCAAAAGAAATCGGGCAAGAAGATAAATTCAACACTGTGAAAGTTGCCGTATATTTCGGAGAAAATGATGTTACTGTTGACGATCCCTACTTCGACGGCAAAGGTCCGAGCAGAACAGGTTGTATTCAATGTGGTTCGTGCATGACCGGATGCCGACATAATGCAAAAAATACTCTGGATAAAAACTATCTTTATTTAGCACAACAACTCGGAGCAGAAATACTGGCAGAACATAAAGTTACGGATATTATTCCGCTTGACGGAAAAACAGGTGCAACAGGTTATGAAGTTATTTTTAAACAATCAACAAAGTTATTCAAGAAAAAACAAAGTATTAAAGCAAAAGGCATTATATTTTCAGGCGGTGTACTCGGTACAGTTCCTTTATTATTGAAACAAAAAAAGAAAAACTTACCTAATTTGAGCAACAGAATCGGTAATAATATACGTACCAATAATGAGGCTTTAATATTTACGGTTACAACTGATAAGGAGAAAGATATGTCGGAAGGCATTGCTATAGGTTCAATTATTGAAGTTGATGAAAACAGCAACATTGAACCGGTGCGTTACGGCAAAGGTTCAGGTTTCTGGCGGCTTTTGGTTATGCCCATGGTCAGTGAACGAAATTTTTTTCTGCGAATTTTAAAATTATTTATTATTCCGTTCACAGCACCTTTTAAATGGCTGAAAATATTTTTTGTACCCAATTTCGGGAAACAAACTTCTATTATTCTTTTTATGCAACATATTGACAGTACTTTAAAAATAAGAAAGAAGTTGTTCGGAACAGGAACAAAAGTTGAAGAAGGCAAAAAACCTACAGCATTTATTCCTGAAGCTCATAATGCAGCTCATAAATACGGAGAAATTATTAACGGAAAACCAATTGTTATGTTTACGGAAACTCTTACAGGAATTCCGTCAACTGCACACATTTTGGGAGGTGCTGTTATGGGCAAAGATGCAGAAAGCGGTGTTATTGATAAAGACAATAAAGTTTTCGGATATAAAAATATGTATGTTTGTGACGGTTCAATGATCTCTGCCAATCCGGGAGTAAATCCGGCTTTAAGTATTACAGCAATCAGTGAGCGGGCTATGACAAATATTCCTATGAAATCATAACACCATAAACGGCAAGTTTAAAGTTCAAAAAAAATCGTCTGACCAATTGAAGTGGTCTGACAAATACTTTAGGTAAATTCTTCAAAAACTTATAATATTATACTATCCTCTACGCTTTTATCTATTTTTTCTTCTTCTTTCCAAAGTTTATCATAAAAAAACTTCATATCAAGTTTACTGACAAGATCAACTCCTAACTTAATGATCTTGTATGTAAATCGACCGCCAAAAGATAACAGCAAAAAAGCAATAATATATGCAACTATTGATCCTGACATGGACAATCCGTTACCACCCATTGATATAACTGTTATATCGTTTGGATATGACAACAGGTTTCCTATGAAAGGTATAGCAGAAAGGTCAGTAAATAACATGTAAACTACAGTAATAATAATATATGTAGCCCACAGCCCGATACCAATCAGAATTACTGCAATGAATATTTTGCCGAATAGTATTGTTCGAGCAGCCGATTTGAATTCTTTTAATGAACCGTACATATTATATCAATTTTAATTTGTGTTTATCTATAAATTCAACCATTTATTATTTCGCTCTTTCAGAGCTTTTGCAAATTGCTTATTTTGGCACAGGGTTATTATATCACGTCCTTTCAGGACTTTAAAGACAAACTATAATTAGTATCTGTCTATAAGATCGGTATTATTAAAGATCAGTCATCAGACGACTCTGTTAAATTACATGCAGTTAGATATTTAAGTTTCCGGTAATTTACAAATTTAGTCGTCAGATGACTTTACAGACAAGCACTAATTAATCTTCTGCGAGTACAATAACTTTATCTCCTTCAGACAAAATAAATTCTTTTGTTTTATCAGGATTAATGCAAATACCGTAGTTATCTTCAGCACTGTGAGATTTCTTAACTATTCTGTACCCTATTGCTGTTTCATTTTTATTAGTAGCTGACTCAAGTAATGTATAAAAGTTTATTAATTCATCAAGTTTAATATAATCTTCAGCATTTTTTAAATATATCTCCGAGCCTTCGGCATTAAACAGATCATCAAAAACTTTTTTCAAATCAGGTGTTTCAGAAAGTTGAGTAAGATAACGGCTTATAAGATCTTCACTGATAATAAAATCATCCGCTTTTGTTACTTCTGCAAGTTCTTGATTTTTTTGATCAAACATTTCACTTACAATATTCACCTTAACACCTTCTTTATCAGCCATATTTCTAATATGCAACAAAGAAATCAAAGTTTTTGCATCAGCTTCTTGAACATCAATATCGTAATAATTTAATATAATAATATTTTCATAGTCTAAAATTCCGACATTCTCAAGAACAGAGCCTGATGTAATATCTCCGGTTATGAATTTTACGGTCTGGTTCTTAATTTTTTTATCAAGTGAGTTTTTAATTTTTTCAGTTTTTTTAATATCAGATAATATGTGAATTTCTGAACCCGGAGCTACATATTCATCTAATTCTCTGATAATTATCTTTCCTCTTTCATTCCATCCTAAAATGACATTTTTTTCTTTTTTGACAGATGTTTTAGGAACTGATTTAATTATTACTTCATTTTTTATTCTGTAATCATTAATACCGGACATAATAATTGTATCATCATCTTCGGTAATTGCCAGTATTTGATCATCTTCGGAAAGAACAGTGTCATGCGGCGGATTTATTTTCACTTCTCCTTCCTTGTTCATAAATCCGAGAACAGTTGAATCGTTGTATGAGAAAATTGCATCTTTAAAAGTCTTACCCGCTAATGCTTTTTCTTGTTTAAAGTATATCTCGTCACCTTCGTAGCAAAGCAATTGCATATATATAATACTTAAGCCGGATTGCTTGCAAGTTTGAGCAGTTATTCTTGCTGTCAAATCCGGAGAAAGAACAAACATAGCCTCATCTTTTCCGACTATTTGAGCAACTTCCATATTAACATCATCTTTAATTTCGGCAACTATATGATATTTACCTTCTTTCCTTTTAGGATTAAGAGTGAGAGCCAAAACTGTTTTTATTACATAGGTATCGGCATTTTTTTTATCGGGTGAAAGTACAATTACAGACTTTGCTCTGTTGGGGTTTACAATTGCAAGATCAACGAGGTCAAGCGGGTCACCTGTTCGGCAAATAACTTTTGTATTTTTAGTATTCGGGATATTTTCACGAATTTCATCTTCCATTGTAACTTTATCTTCATCAGCCAAAATAACAATTCTTGGTTTCTTTTGATTTTCATTGGCAATGATCAATTCAGAAATGATCTGCATCACTTTCGGAGACCAACCCAAAATAAGTGTATGGTCAGATTCGATTACCAATGATCTTCCTTTTCGTATCTTTTGAAGTTTTTCATCTAAACTTGTGGTCAAAACACCAATCAAAGTACTGAGAATAAAAATCCCTCCAATAGTTATCAAAAGCCCTAACATCCTAAATACCCAACCGGTATCCCCGGCCATTGTTCCCGGGTCGATTGATCTTAACATGCTTTGCCAAAAAGCTTCAAAAAACCCCATACTTTCTTCGCCTTCTATATTTAAACCCGTAAGCGTATAAATGACACCGAAGATGATCATAACTAATAAAGAAATAATTGCTAACCAAATAATGATTGAAGCCGTTCCTCTTGACAAAGTATTATCGAAAAAATACCTTGCTTTTTGTTTAAATGTGTATTTATTTGACATATGATTTTATATTAAATTGTTAAATTGTTGCATTGTTAAATTGCTTCAATACGAGCTGTTACTTTATATATTTTTGAGCAATCATTCATTATTATGTTATTATCTTCTGCATAAAAAACACAATTGAAATTAAAAAACTAAAGATAGTAAAAAGTAATATTAATATGTAATTCATTTTGACAAAAAAGTTAGATTTAATAAACTTTTATTCCTTTATTAAGGAAAAATACTATAATATATGCTGTTAAAATAAAGATAATTAATGCAATAATTAAAGATATAATATTTTTCACAAATTGAATTCGATATTCTTTAACAATCTTTTCTTTAATTATTCTTTTTTGTTCTTTGCTTAAGGGTTTTGATGTTTGAAGTTTATTATTTTGTACTAATTCATATCCGTATAATTCTTTTAGTTTTGAGAATGCTTTACG
>JAUVIG010000563.1 GCA_030592825.1 Chlorobiota bacterium
ATTCCTTGTCCGGTTCCGAGACACGGTCCGCAAGAAGATGACAAAACATTTGCTCCTGCTTCAATAAAAATTTCAATTAAACCTTCTTTCATTGCTTGCAAATATATTTTTTGCGAAGCAGGTGTAACCAACAATTGAAAACCGTCAGCCACTTTTTTCCCTTTAAGAATTTCTGCGGCTTGTCTTAAGTCCTCAATTCTGCCGTTTGTACAAGTCCCAATAAATCCCTGATGCAAAGGTGTTCCGACAACTTCAGACAAAGCCTTAACATTATCAACTTGATGCGGAGCTGCAACAACAGGGAATAATTCATCCAAATTAATTTCAATTTCTTTTGTATATTTTGCATCTTCATCTGCCCAAATTCCGTCTATATTGTTTTTATTATAAAATTCTGCTAAAACCTTATCAGGCGGAAAAACTGCATTTTTTGCACCCATTTCAGAAGCAAGATTACATAAGGTCATTCGTTCTGACATACCCAAAGTTTTAACTCCTTCTCCGTGATATTCAATTGACATATAATTTGCCCCGTCAGAACCTATCATTCCGATAATCCAAAGGGAAATATCTTTTGCATAAACACCTTTTGATAATTTTCCGGTTATTGTAACTTTCATACTTTCCGGAACTCTGAACCAAGTTTCACCTCTTTTCCATATTCCTGCTGCCTCTGTTCTGTCAATTCCTGCCGCAAGAGCATTAAAAGCACCGGCAGTGCATGTATGACTGTCGCTCCCGACAATAATCATTTTAGGTTCAGCATGATAAGACATTATTTGATGACAAATACCTTTTCCCGCATCATAAAACTTCTCAATTTTTTGTTCTTTTACAATATCTCTTATGGTCTGATATTGAGATGCTAATGCTGCCGTAGTAGGCGGAGCATTGTGGTCTAATACAATCAACAGTTGATTTGGGTCAGCAACTTTTTCGCCTCCCATTTTTTCAAATGTTTTCTTTATGCTTGCAGTATTATCATGTGTTAATACAATATTTGGTTTTTTAAAAACAACAGCACCTGTTCCGGCACCCATAATTTTTTCTACAAATGTTCTTCCCATTTTTTGTGTTTTTTAAAATTATTTATTTCACAAATGTATATCTTGCATTCAAATAATACAAATTATTAGTTATCAAAATTTTTATAAAAAACATCTGATATTTCAGGAACTTTTATGTAGTTTTAATATATTTGTATGTTAATCCCGAAATATTCTTTATGAAGGGCAAAAAATTCATATTATTTCTATCTGTTATATTTATTTTTATTCATTTTAACGAAATAATTATATCCCAGAATATATCAATCCTTCCTTCTCCCGTAAATTCTGACACATATCATACAATAGCCCCCTATATGAGTTATGACGGGAAAAGTATTGTATTTATTATGGAGATTGAAAATTCACAAGCACTTGTAGAATGTAAAAAAAATATTGACGGAACATGGGCAGGTCCTGTAACAATTGATGCTGTTAATAAATTTGATACTGTTGAATTTTTTATTGATGCGCCAAGTTATAATCATGATGCTTCAGAAATATATTTCAGTTTACGTTATAATAATAAAAATGCAAGTTTCGATATCTATGTTACCAAAAAAAGAAACGGTATATGGTCAAAACCGGAAAAAATGCCTGCTCCTTTGAATTCATCTGAAGATGAGACAGACCCGTTTTTATCACCCGACGGAAAGTTTTTCTTTTTTGCAAAAAAATATGAAAATGAAGAGTTGAAGAAATTTGAATGTTATCAAATTTATGTATCAGAAAAGTCCGGAAATTCTTGGAAAAAACCGATTCTTCTGCCTGAACCTGTAAATGCAGATTGCGATAAATCACCAAGATTGTCGGCTGACGGAAAAACATTATATTTTTCATCAATAAGAAATGGCGGAAAAACAAAATCTGATATTTATTATGCAAAAAAAATTACTAAAAATGCATGGATGTCGCCTATTCCGATTGATACATTGAACAATGCAGAAGATGAGTCATATCCGAGCATTCCACTCAACGGCGAAACCATATTTTACCAAATTGATTTGGGAAAAGGGAAAAAAAGAAGTGTAAATTTGGTTTCTGCCGAATTAGAGTTTCAGTTTCAACCTGAAAAAATAATTCATTTTTACGGAATAGTATCAGACCTGAAGACAAATAATCCCTTAAGTGCAAAAATAAATATTATTGATCCGAACACATCTCTCATCATATCAAAAGCTGAAACAAATGATAAAACCGGAGAATACAGTATTTTCCTTCAAAAGGGAAGAAAATACAGAATAGAAGTTTATAACGAGAATTATTCACATTTCTTCTTTGCATATAATACAATGCAATTATCGGAGTTTGGTGAGAATCAAAAAAATATAAAATTATTTTCTGAAATTGATTTGATTGTAAATGTTTACGATAATGAAATTTATGAACCCTTAGCGGCAAATCTTTTTGTATATGATGTTGAAAACGCTGATACAGTAAAAGTAGAAATCCGGCAAATAAATAAAGGGCGCTTTTCATTAATTCTGCCTATTGGTAATCATTACAGAATTGAAGCAGAAAAGACGCATTTCGATAACAATTATTTTGATCTTGATTTAAGAAGTGTTGTGCAATTCAGTGAATTTGAAAGAGATTTGGAACTTCAAGTAAAAAAAATAGATTATGAAATACAATTATCTGATGAAGAAACAGGCGAAGGTATTGAAGCTGTTGTTGAAATTATTA
>JAUVIG010000296.1 GCA_030592825.1 Chlorobiota bacterium
ATATAAATCTACAATAACAGTATCTTCAGAAACGCAATTGTTTTCATCAATAACTTTTAGTGCATATTCACCACTTTCATAAACGGTCAGATCATGTTCTGTTGTTCCGTTGCTCCATTCGTAAGTTACAAAGCTGCCTTCAGGTTCTATTGTATAAGAATCTGCATAAATTGAAATGTCGGGACCAAGCTCAAGTTTTTCGGCTCCTTCGCAATCGTAATATTTTGTAATAAATACATCATTATCATTGCCCTTTGCTTCAATATCTTTTTTAAACTCCAGTGATTTATCAAATTCACCTGTTTGATAAATGAAGTTTTCGGAATCAGTAAAAATGCTTGAAGCAAAATCGTGTTCCTCTCCTCCGAAACTTATTGCAGATATATATTTACCTTTTGCAGAAAATTTTGCAGTAAAAATATCATTTGTAAAATTTTTAGATTCGATCTCTCCGTCTATACCTTCAAATGTGCCCCTGTATGTGCCTGTTATATACACAGTTTGCTTGCTGTTAACACTTAAAGATGCTGCATAATCGTTACCGGAACTTCCGAAACTGTTAAGCCATAAAAGTTTTCCTTTTTTATTGTAACAACTTATAAAGGCATCTAAAACTCCCTTTGAAGAAAGCTCCTTTTTATCGAAATATGCCGTTCCTGCAAAGCTGCCTGTAAGATATATTTTCTCATCTTTAATATAAATTTTTTTTCCGTAATCTTTATAAAATCCGCCGGCTTGTTTTGCCCATTCAAAATTCAAGTCGTTAAATTTTGCAATAAAAATATCTTCTCTTCCTTTTGATGTAAACAGAGCATCAGAAAATTTAATTTCATTCTTAAAACTCCCTGTCAAATAGATATTCCCTTCTTCATCGCATTTAAGATCATTTAGTTCCTCACCGTTAAATCCTGAAATAGAAACTGCATCTAAGAAAATTCCGTTATTATCATATTTTGCCAAGAAAATATCAGAACTGCTTTCTGCTTTTAAGGTTTTAGTTTCAAATTCGATGCTTTTATAAAAGGTTCCGGCATAATATAAATTATCGTTTTGGTCACATACAACAAAAGTATTTTTTCCTTTGGTATCTGTTTCAATGTGTTTAATCCATAGCGGATTGCCTTTATTATCAAGTTTTGCAAGATAATTATCTGAAAAATCACTTGATTTTATTGTTGTGTTTCCGAAAGTTAAGCTCTCTTTAAATGAACCGCAAATATAAATTTCTCCTTTACTGTTCAAACTTAAAGATTTTGAACTTACATCTCCTTGTGAGCCGTATTTTTGTGCCCATATAAGCTCTCCTTCACTGTTATATTCGGCAGCAAAAATACTTTGATTACCTGTTGAAATCAGTTTTTTATTTTCAAAAACTGTTTCACCGGAAAATACACCTGTTACAAACAAATTATTTTCATTATCTGTTTGCAAATCATTCACGGCATCAAAATTAATGCCTCCTGCCTGCTTTACCCATTCAACTGAAATATCCTGTGCCGAACTAAGTTTTCCGACAATTAAGAAAGTTAAACAAATCAAGATATTTTTTAAATAGTTTATAGTCATAATGAATTGTTTATTTTAAATGTTTTTTATTTTTAATACACTATACATATTTATAAGATTTATTTAAAAGTCGGTTCCCCTAAAACTTGATACTTTTTTTTGACAATTGGCGAAACAAAAATCAGATATATTTTATTGAACAAAGTATATACAAAAAAAATTAATTTAAGCATAAATTCGAGTTTTGTAGTGAACGGTAAGTTTTGTGTAATGAACGGTAAATTTAAAAATTTTGAATTGCATTTATCAGACATAAAAATTTTTACAATTATATAAACAATAAAGCTAAATATTAAAAATTAAAAAATGTTATGCAACATTATCCGGCATTTAATTTCTTTAATGTCTGTTACGCATTGTTTTTACTTACGGAATAACTGTTGATATACATTTTTATTAGGGCAAAACTCCATATACGCTAACTTAAATTATGTTTAAATCTTCTGAATATATTGCCCTTACAGGGCTTAACTAAATTGCATTTTTGTAACCCTGCCCTTCGGACAGGGCTAAAATATTATTACCTTTCAGGCAAGTTTGTTATTGTTAAGTTAGCGTATATGGGGCAAAACCCTGTCGGTGTTTGCAAAGCCCGACAGTTGTTAAATGATACATAAAACAACTAAAACTGAATCTGTTTACCTGCTGATAAGCATGATTTGTTGCTGATCAAAGAACCTGTTAATAAAATATGTGATAATGTTCTGTGTAAAAGATCAAAAACTATACTTTTGTTTTTTTTGACAAATTAAAAACTAATCAATTATGTATAAATTATTAATATTAATTGTTGCTGTATTATTTTCCGTTTCAATATTTGCCCAAAAAAATATTTCAGAAAAGGAATTAAATATTATTAAAAGTTCTTACGATTCAAATGATGCCTATCTGAAAGCTGTAACAAACGCTGTTACAAATAATAATATAAAAAATCTGGCATTAAACAGGCAAAATATCGGCAAAACAGATCATTCATTCAAATATAAAGTTAATGTAAGCGGAATTACCGATCAAAAATCATCGGGCAGATGTTGGATGTTCACAAGTTACAATATTCTTCGACCTAAAGTTATTGAAAAATATAATCTAAAATCTTTTGAATACTCTACTAACTATCTGTATTTTACGGATATTTTTGAAAAATCAAATATGTTTCTTGAAGGTATTATCGAAACACGAGGATTAAGTATAAATCATCGGAAAATTGAATGGTTATTTAATAATGTTGCAGGAGACGGCGGTGTATGGAATTCGTTCATTAATTTGGTTGAAAAGTACGGTCTTGTACCAAAAGAAGTTATGCCTGAGACAAATTCAAGCGAAAATACTCGAATGATGATTCGTTTAATAAGAAGAAAATTGAGAGAAGATGCTATGGAACTTCGATCAATTAAAGGAACTGATGATGTTTTAAGAAAACATAAAATTGAAATGTTGAAAGACATTTATAAAATATTGGCAATTAACCTTGGAGAACCACCTTTGAAATTTAATTGGAGATTTACCGATAAAGACGGAAACATTACACCTGTGAAAACATATACACCAAAATCGTACATGAAAGAAATACTTGGTGATATAAATTTCAATGACTATGTAATGTTAATGGATGATCCTTCTAAACCGTATTATAAATTATACGAAATTGAAAAAGACAGAAATGTAACGGAGGGCAAAAACTGGAAATACATCAACCTTCCTGCCAATGAGATTAAGCAATTTGCTTTAAAATCAATAAAAGAAAATGAAGCCATGTATTTTTCATGCGATGTGGGTAAGCAATTAAATAAGGATGAAGGTTTGTTAGATATTGATAATTATGACTATGAATCACTTTTTGGCGTTAAATTTGATATGAATAAGAAAGAGCGAATTTTAACACGTGAAAGCGGTTCAACTCACGGAATGGCATTAGTAGGAGTTGATGTTGATAAAGAAGGGAAAATTACAAAATGGCTTTTGGAGAACAGTTGGGGTAAAACATCCGGACACAACGGCTACTTAACAATGACAGACAGATGGTTTGATGAATATATGTTTAGAGTAGTAATTTTAAAAAGGTTTTTAGATGAAAAAACTTTGAAGATTTCAGATCAAGAATCAATATTATTACCGCCTTGGGATCCGATGTTCAGTGCTGATGAATAAAAATTAAACAACTTAGCGCAGCAAAGCTACAAACAAATTATTAATGAAGATAAAATTTTGTTTAGTGTATAATGCTTAACTGTTTATTTGCTTATCTGTTTATAACGATTCAATGCAAAATCATAATCAAATAAACAGTTAAACAAATAAACAATTTTTACGTATCAATTTAAATTTATTCACAAACTTTGCTAAAAAAACAAAGTTTCACAATATAATAGTATAGTAATTAAATTATTTACTGATGAAATTTAGAACCATAAGTATTCTGATTTTGATTCTGTTATTTTTTGAAAGTTGTAAGCTTTTTCAAGGCGGCAGCTTGGAGGGAGTTCATTTAACAGAAGACAATATTGAAGGCGATATTTTTATAGAAAGTATAGATTTTTATGAGCGGTTTTTGATAGATAACCCAAATGATGCAGATTTTAATTATAAAATGGGATTTGCATTGTTAAATACTAAACGACGAGAAAAAGAATCAATAAAATATTTTAAAAGAGCAAAAGATTTTTATAATAAACCCTCAACAAAAGCAAGGTATGTTGAAAGTTCTTTTCAACTTGCAAGAGCGTACAAAACTTCATATCTTTTTATTGCTGCCCTGCAGGAACTGGCAAAACTAAAGACGGATACTCAAAAAGATGAATTGATAACAACAATAATTGATCGAGAAATTCTAAAATGTGAACACGGTAAGAGATTGTTTGAAGATAAGATCAAAATCAAAATTACAAGTCTCGGAGATACCGTAAATTCTGAATATAAAGATCACAGCCCTGTTGTTTCAGCTGATGAATCAATTATTATATTTACATCAAGAAGACCTAACGGATGGGAAGAAGAAATTGATGAAGACGGAAACTATAATGAAGACATTTTTATTTCGGAAAAAATTAAGGGAAATTGGACTCAACCGGTAGGTATAGGCAAAACAATCAATACTGAAAAACATGAAGCAACAATTGGTTTATCTGTTGACGGACAAAAACTTTTCATTTATAAAGATGAAGATTACGGAAGTATTTTCATGAGTTCATTTGAAAACGGCTTATGGAGTGTTCCGAAAAAGCTCGGACCGAATATCAATACTTCTGAAAGAGAAACACATGCTTCATTATCTGCTGACGGAAAATATTTGTATTTTACAAGTAATCGTCCGGGCGGATTCGGAGGTTTAGATATTTATGTTTCCGAAAAGTTGAGAAACGGACTTTGGGGGCCCGCCAGAAATTTGGGCAATGCTGTTAATACCAAATACAATGAAGAAGGTCCGTATATTCATCCCGACGGTAAAACAATATATTTCAGTTCAAAAGGACATGAAAATCTCGGAGGTTATGATATTTTTAAAGCAGAAAAAACAGAATTCGGAACTTGGACTAAAGCGGAGAATATCGGCTATCCTATAAATACAGTCGGGAATGATATTTTTTATATGCCTACGGCAGACGGGCAACGAGCTTACTATTCGTCTCAGAAAAA
>JAUVIG010000101.1 GCA_030592825.1 Chlorobiota bacterium
CAATTGCAGAATGTATTAACAGCAAAATACAAAGATTTATTACAATAAATCAAGGCACAAGAGACAGGGAATTTTTCTACTTTAGAATGAAAAATTATTTTTCAGCACCTCAAAAAGAAATTTAGCCTATATCTTTGTAACAAAACTTAATTAATATTAAGAATATTGTATATTAACAAATAAATCTTCTCACAAAATTTAAGAAAAAATATGAATATAGAAACATTCAGAAATTATTGTTTAACAAAAAAAGGTGTTTCAGAGTCTTTTCCTTTTGATTAATCTGCATTGGTAATGAAAGTATTGGATAAAATGTTTGCATTAACGGATTTGGACAATGAATTTATGATTAGTTTAAAATGTAATCCTGAAAAGGCTGTTGAATTAAGAGAAAAATATGAATTTGTTGTTCCGGCTCGGCATTTTAATAAAAAACATTGGAATACAATTATAATTAATGATTCAATTTCAAATAACTTTATTAAAGAGTGGGTAGATCATTCCTATGAATCAGTGATTTCTAAAATGACCAAAAAACAACAAAGAATATTAAGTGAATTGTAATTTTTTAAAATTAGAATACTTAAATTTGTCGAAAAATAATTTTTAAATAAAAAAAAATGAAACATCCATGCTAAAAACTTTAACATCCAAGGAAATAACTATTGCAGTTTCAGAACTTTGGGATATTAAAAAAGCTTGCATGCGGATGTTCCTATGTGATTTTTAAAAACAATAAATATAGACACATGAAAAAAGATTATAAAATTTTTGATTTAATTGATAAAGAATATATCAGACAAAAAAGAGGAATTGAGTTAATTGCTTCTGAAAATTTTGTCAGCAAGCAAGTTATGGAAGCTATGGGTTCTCCGTTAACTAATAAATATGCTGAAGGCTATCCCGGGAAATGATATTACGGAGGTTGTCAAATTGTTGACCAAACAGAGCAAATCGCTATTGATAGAGCAAAAGAGCTTTTTGGTGCAGAATGGGTAAATGTTCAACCACACTCAGGAGCTCAAGCAAATGCTGCTGTTATGCTTGCTGTTTTAAAACCCGGAGATACTTTTTTTGGTTTGAATTTATCGCACGGAGGACATCTTACACATGGTTCTTTTGTAAATTTTTCCGGTATATTATATAATGCTGTATCATACAATGTAGGAGAAGAAACAGGAACGGTTGATTATGATGAAATGGAAGAACTTGCGATTAAAGAAAAACCAAAATTGATTGTTGGCGGAGCTTCAGCATATTCAAGAGATTGGGATTACAAAAGAATGAGAGAAATTGCTGATAAAGTAGGAGCATTATTGATGTTTGATATAGCTCATCCTGCCGGCTTAATTGCAACAGGTTTTTTGAAAGATCCTCTTCCGCATTGTCATATCATTACAACAACAACCCATAAAACACTACGCGGCCCGAGAGGAGGAATGATTATGATGGGAAAAGATTTTGAAAATCCTATGGGAATAAAGACACCAAAAGGTAAGATAAGAATGATGTCATCAATACTTGACTCCGGTGTATTCCCCGGAACTCAAGGCGGACCGTTAGAACATGTCATCGCAGCGAAAGCTGTTGCATTTGGTGAAGCATTAACAGATGAGTTTAAAGATTATCAAAAGCAAGTATTAATAAATGCTGAAGTTTTAGCAGAAGCATTTGTAAAGAAAGGATACAAAGTGATCTCCGGCGGCACTGATAATCATTCTATGTTAATTGATTTGAGAACAAAAGTCCCTGAAACTTCCGGAAAGATTGTAGAAAAAGCACTTGAAAAAGCAGATATTACTATTAATAAAAATATGGTACCTTTTGATTCCAGATCTCCTTTCCAAACATCCGGAATCAGAATAGGTACACCTGCAATAACAACAAGAGGCGTAAAAGAAGATCTTATGCCGATTATTGTTGATTTGATTGATAGAGTTATTGTTGATCCGGAAAATGAGGAAGTTATTACAAAAGTGAGAAATGAAGTTAATGAATTAATGAGCAATTTTCCTTTAACTACTCATTAGATTATAAATATTGTTTTCATTGTTGTCTTTTAGCAATACAACAATGTAACAATGCAACAATGTAACAATGCATAAGATGAGTAAACTGAATGTTTGGTCAAATACGATAAAACAGAATATTGAGAATCAAAGGGAGAACATTTTTAAGAGAGATTATAAATTTTTTAAAATTGATCGTCTTGAAAAAGTAGCTGAAAGAATTGACGAATATTCAGATAATTGTGAAGTATGCCAAAGTTTTAAACCTGAAGTTGAAAATATTTCTTTAAATATAGCTGAATTAATAAACGGTTCGCCTAATAATCGATCTCAATACGAGAAACGTAATGAGGTGTTAATTAAGCATTTAAAAAAAGAACACGGATTGGTTCACAGAGAATATTATGCATCTGTTTATTCTTTTGCAGGATTTGCAGGAGGAATTATTTTATTCGGAGGTATTGCATTTCTAATTGATATAAGATATTTTGTTTTTAGCTTATTATTGGGATTTACAATTGGAATAATGGTTGGGAGAGTATTAGGAAGAAAAAAAGACAGAGAAAAGGAAAGAAAAAACCTTATTCTGTAATAAAAATAGGTTTTTCGGAAGTTTCCAAAAAAGTCAACATTGTCGGGTAAATATATTTACATTAAAATGATTAAATGCTATAATGTTTTATGATTGAATATTTCAAATTGATATAAAGTCGAAAATATAAAAGATTTTTAAAATATCAAAGATGTATTCTGTCAATTTTCATTTTATTTAATCATTACAGCATTAGTTAATGTAACAATACAACAATGTAACAATACAACAATATAACAGTTTAATTTAATCATAAATCATTAATTATGAAACATTTACTAATTCCATTATTATTTATTTTTTTATTTTCTTGTAATCAAGAAGAAGTGAAAGAGAACGATTTTAATTATCCTGAAACAGCAAAGGACAGTACTGTTGATGACTACTTCGGAACAAATGTTGAAGACCCGTACAGATGGTTGGAAGATGATAATTCTGACGAGACAAAAGCGTGGGTTACAGCTCAAAATGAAGTAACTTTCGGATACTTGCATAAAATTCCGTTTCGTCAAAAGATCATTGACAGGTTGACCGAAATCTATAATTATGAACGATTTTCTACTCCTTTTAAAGAAGCCGGTAAATATTTTTTTTATAAAAATGACGGATTGCAAAATCAAAGTGTACTTTACATGCAAGATGATTTAGATTCTGAACCGAAAGTTCTCTTGGATCCGAATAAATTATCAGAGGACGGAACGGTAGCTTTATCAGGTATTGAAATTTCTAAAGACGGTAAGCATCTTGTATATTCCATATCAAGAGGCGGTTCCGATTGGAATGAGATCTATGTGAAAGATATTGAAACAAATGAAATTTTGGAAGATCATATTGAATGGGTAAAATTTTCCGGTATTACATGGTATGAGAACGGCTTTTTTTACAGCAGATTTCCCGAACCTAAAGAAGACGAAGAACTAACAACAGCAAATCAAAATCAAAAAGTATATTATCATGTTTTGGGTACTGAACAAAAAGATGATAAACTGATATTTGAAAATAAGGAGAAGCCAAACAGAATGTATGGAGTTAGTTTAACTGACGATGAAAAGTACTTATTTTTATATGAATCTGAAACTACAAGCGGAAACGGTTTATATGTTAAAGACTTATCAAATCCGAATGCTGAATTTCAACTGATTGCAGAAGGTTTTGAATCAGACTATACATCTGTTGATCATATAAACGGAAAACTTTTAATTTTAACGAATAATAATGCTCCTAAGTATAAATTAGTTGAAATTGATGTTAATGACCTCTCAAAGGAGAATTGGAAAGATATTATTCCGGAATCCGAAAATGTGCTTGAACATGTTAGTATCGGAGCAGACAAATTGATAGTGAGTTATATGGAGGATGCGAAAAGCAAAGTATTTATGCACAATTTTGACGGAACCGGGAAAACTGAACTTGCATTACCCGGAATCGGAACAATGACTTCTTTCAGTTCAGATAAAGGAGAAGATATTGCTTTTTACTCATTTACATCTTATACTGTACCTTCGGTTATTTATAAATACAGTTTTAAAAGCGAAATTTCTGAAGTTTATAAAAAACCTGATGTGAAAGGACTTAATTTTGATGAATATGTTACTAAACAAGTTTTTTATAAAAGCAAAGACGGAACAAAAATTCCTATGTTCATTACACATAAAAAAGATATAGAATTAGACGGTACAAATCCGACTTTATTATACGGATACGGAGGATTTAACGTCAGTTTAACACCCGGTTTCAGAATTTCCAAAATGATATGGTTAGAAAACGGTGGTGTTTATGTTGTAGCAAACCTGAGAGGTGGAGGAGAATACGGTGAAGAATGGCACAAATCCGGAACATTGTTGCAAAAACAAAATGTGTTTGATGATTTTATTGCTGCTGCGGAATATTTGATTGATAAAAAATACACTTCTTCCGATAAGTTGGCTGTAGAAGGCGGTTCAAACGGCGGTTTATTAATTGGTGCCGTTACAAATCAAAGACCTGAATTATTTGCCGTTTCGTTGGCACATGTTGGTGTAATGGATATGCTCAGGTATCAATATTTTACTATTGGCCGTGCATGGTCAAGTGATTATGGCTTAAGTGAAGATTCAACAATGTTCAATTATCTTTATAAATATTCCCCTTTACATAATATAAAAGAAGGCATAAATTATCCTGCCACTTTGGTTCTTACTGCTGATCATGACGACAGGGTAGTACCGGCACATTCTTTTAAATATATAGCAACTTTGCAAGAAAAATATTCAGGCAATAAACCGGTTATTATAAGAATAGAAACCAAAGCCGGACACGGTGCCGGCAAACCTATTGCAAAAAGAATTGAGCAAAGTGCTGATATATTTTCTTTTGTTTATGATAACATAGGCATAAATCCTTATAAAGAATAGAAATATTAATTGGATATAAAAAACATTGATTTTTGTTAAAACCTGACAGATTTTTTTAAAAACCTGTCAGGTTTATTTAGGGTTTTTAATAAATACAATGGAATATAATTTTGTAGTTATAGAAGGTAATATCGGTGCAGGAAAAACATCACTTGCAAAAAATATAGCAAAAGACTTTAATGCAAAATTTATTCCCGAAGACTTTGCTGAAAATCCTTTTCTTCCGAAATTCTATAAAAATCCGGAGAAATATTCCTTTCCGTTGGAATTGTCTTTTCTTGCCGATCGATATCAACAGTTAAATAATGAGATAAGGGATCGTGATTTGTTTAAATCATTTATTGTCTCTGATTATTATTTTACAAAGTCATTGATTTTTGCTCAAAATACATTGTCAGATGATGAATTTCAACTTTACAGAAGAATCTTTAACATTATTTACTCATCTCTTCCGAAACCTGATCTTTATGTTTATTTGTATTTAGATGTTAATAATTTAAAGAAGAATATAAACAGAAGAGGCAGATTATATGAAAAAGATATTAAATCAGAATATCTTGATAACATACAAAAAGGATATTTTGAATATATGAGATTACACGATAATGAAATTAAATTCTTGGTAATTGATACAAATAAAATTGATTTTGTTAGAAATCAAGCTGATTACGAGAGAATTAAAGGAATTATTTTTGAAAAAAAATATGAAATCGGAATAAACAGAGTAATTATGTAAAAATTTTATTCAATCTGATTCAATCTCATTCAATCCCAATCAATCCCATTCAATCTCATTCAATCTGATTCAATCTGATTCAATCTGATTCAATCTGTTAAGCCGGACCAACCAAAAATAACCTCAAATTTTCATAAATACATCATGAAGGATGCAACTTTTTTGATTATATTTACGTCTTTGATTATATATTTGTATCTTTATATTTTACTGTTAAATTTTTGAACTTGAAATATTTAAAAATGAAATCTTCCAATAAAATAATCAGTATATTACTTTTATTTTTTATTACTTTTTCTGTTAATGCACAATTCCAATTTGACAGTATTGTATCAACAGATGTAACAGATTGTTACGGAGGTTCTGACGGAACAATTACTGTATTTGTTTCAGGAGGTACACCACCTTATCAATATTCTCTTGACGGAACAACATACCAACCGGGAAATTTTTTTAACGGGTTAACTTCAGGGACATATACTGTTTATGTTAAAGATGTCTTTGAAACTATAACAGGTTGGACCTTTATTGATCAACCTACTGATATACATATTGACAGCGAAAATTATACTGATGTTACCGGTTGTTTTGGAGACTTGAACGGAACTATTACTGTTGTTGCAACGGGAGGTACAGGAACGCTTTCATATTCAATTGATAACGGTGGTTCATATCCGTATACATGCGGAAACACAGTTGGAGGTTTAGGTGCCGGAACATATAATATTAAAGTAAGAGATGCCAATATGTGTATTAAAAACGGCTCTGCTCTTACAATCGGTCAACCACTTGAACTGTTGATTACCGGTGAAGATGTAACTGATGTTCTCGGTTGCTACGGTGACGATAACGGAACCATTGATATTACAACTACCGGCGGTACTGCGCCAATACAATACTCAATAGACGGAGGAAGTACATTTCATTCCGGACATTATTTTGCACCTCTGGCTCCGGGTAATTATCCGGTCGTTGTTATGGATGATAAAAGTTGTATAACTAACGGAAGCACCCTGACAGTAAGCGGTCCTGATTTGGTTACGATTGATTCTGAAAATTGGACACATATAACCCCTTGTTTTGGTGATCATAACGGAACAATTACAATCGTTGCTTCCGGAGGTACAGGTCAATTATATTACTCAATTGACGGAGGAGTGAATTGGGAAGATAACGGTAATTTTATTAATCTTTTTGCAGGCACATATAATGTAGTTGTCAGAGATCAAAGTCTGTGTACTGTAACCGGAAGTACCATAATAATTGATGAACCGGCTCAGATAGTTATTGATTCTGAATTTAAAACAGATGTTACTACATGTTTTGGTGATGCAACCGGACAGATAACCATTAATGCACACGGAGGAACAGCTCCTCTTCGATATTCCATAACAGGCGGAGCTCCTTATTTTGCTAACGGAGGAGTTTTTAACGGAGTTGTTGCAGGAACATATAATACTCAAATTATTGATGCTAATCTTTGTACGGTTAACGGTCAAAGTCATTTAATATCACAACCGATGCAATTATTAATTTCAGATGTTACAACAACAGATGTTTCAATTTGTTTTGGCGGTAGCAACGGAAAAATTCATTTTGACACAAACGGAGGCGGAACTTCGCCGTATAATTTTTCAATCGACGGGGGTGTAACATACCCTCACGGATATGATGTTACAGGTTTATCTGCCGGAATTTATGATGTCTATGTCAGAGATTCACAAAATTGTATTCATCACTATACAGACGAAGTTGTTGAAATAGGTGAACCCGAAGAAATTATTATAACATCAGAAGTTCCCACAGACCCGATTTGTTACGGTGATGAAAACGGATCAATAACAGTAACTGCATCAGGTGGTTCCGGAGAATTTGAATATTCTCCTAATGCAGGAGCAAATTATTTTGACGGAAATATTTTATATAATTTATCTGTCGCAGGAAACCCGCATATTATTTGGGTTAGAGATAAATATAATCACACTTGCGTTACTGTGGGTGGAAGTCATGATCTGACACAACCTTATGAATTAGTTATTGACAGTCTTTATGTAGAAAATGTTAGTGATTGTTTTGGCGGTACAAACGGTTCTATTACTATTTACGCAAGCGGAGGCACTCTGCCGATTTTATATTCAATCGACGGAGGCAACACCTATACATCAACTTATGTATTTAACAATTTGGGGATCGGAAATTATCCGGTTATCATTAAAGATGTTAATATTTGTACAACATTTGGTGATATTGTAACAATATCACAACCTGATATTTTAGAAGTAACTTTTCAATCTCATGTAGATATTCAAGGATGTCACGGAGATTTAATAGGAGAGATACATATTGATGCTATAGGCGGAACCCCTTTTGAAGAACCCCCGTTTCCTTCTGTTGACGGTTATCAATATTCAGTTAACGGAGGTACTGATTATTATTTTAACAATGGTGATTTTACAGGTCTGCTTGCCGGAACTTATAACATTGTTGTTCAGGATTCCATAGGATGCCTTGCATATGGTGATGATGTTACGATTACAGAGCCTGATGTATTAATATTGGAACTTGATACTGCAATTAATGTAGATTGTTATGGTAATAACTCAGGCTATATAAGGTTAAAACAAGCTACAGGAGGAGAGCCTAATTTTGTTTATTCAATTGATGGCGGAGTAACATATAATGAAGATGGTTCTAATGTTTTTTACAATTTAATTGCCGATGGTTATCAAACTTATGTAAAAGACTTTTATGATTGTGAAGTAGCCGGACCTTTGGTTACAATAACTCAACCTAATTTATTATCAATTGATGCAGTTAATGTTACTGATGTGGATGATTGTTATGGTGATAATGACGGAATAATTGAGATTATTGTATCAGGTGGTGTTGCGGATTATATGTATTCAATTGATAACGGTGATTCTTATTATGATAACAATGGTCTTTTCACAAATCTTGAACCCGGTAATTATTATGTAAGAATATATGACAGTAATTATTGCGAAGCTTTTCTTGATCTTGACGGAAATTCATTAATTGACACAATAGAGATTACAGAACCGCCGAGATTAATAATTACTGATATTACTGAAACATATATTTCTTGTTTCGGTGAAGATGACGGAACTATAGATATTACAGCATCAGGCGGAACAGGTGATATCCACTATTCAATTTATAATGGTGATGATAATTATCCTTCTGCATCCGGATATTTTACCGGCTTAGTACAAGGAACTTATATGGCCAAAGTAAGGGATGACAGTTTATGCACCAGTGATGCTTATCCGGTTACTATATATGAACCTTATGAATTGATCATTGATACTGTATATGTTACAGACGAAGAATGCCCCGGTTATAATAACGGTTCTGTAAACATATTTATTGACGGTGGTACATCTCCTTTCCTTTATCGAGTATTGGAAGGAGAACCATATCAATCAAATAAAATTATTTCAGATCTGGCTCCCGGTGATTATACACCTGCAGTTACAGATGCAAACGGCTGTACAACAACTTATCCTACTGTTACAATTGAAGCAGCTGAATATTCCGGTTTATTCACAACAGATGTTTCTGAAGGTTGCAGTCCATTGGAAGTTTTGTTTACAAGATTAAGCCCCGGGTTTACATATTTATGGGATTTTGGTGACGGAGAAACTTCAAATGCCGAAGATTCTGCCGTTCATATTTTTTATAATACAACTTTAAATCCTGTAGTTTATACTGTTACAGTTTATTCTGCTTCACCGAACTATTGTTTAGATACGACTTATACCGATATAACTGTTTATCCGCAACCTCAATTAAATTTTATTTTAAATCCTGATACTGCTTATTACCCTGAATCTACAGTTACAATTACTAATAACAGTCCTGCCGGATATGTTAATTACTATTGGGATTTAGGAGACGGAACAAGTTCAACTGCAGAAAATCCCGGAACTCATTATTATGATGATTGCGGAGAATATACAATTGCTATGTCTGCTGATAAATATTGGACTGCTATTGATACTTGGTGTTCAAATACAATTGAGCAGATTTATATTGTAACGGCTCATCAACCTGAAGCTATGTTTGTGGTTGATACAATGCAATCTTGCGTACCTGTTACCATCAACTTTGAAAATCAGTCTGTATATTATAATACATTTGAATGGAATCTCGGCGATGGTACTGTTACTGATGAAAATACTTTTTCTCATACTTATGATACTCCCGGAACTTATAATGTAACTATAAATACAGTTGGTTATTGTGATACTTATGATTCTTACACTATACCAATAACTGTTTTTCAAAGCCCTGTTGTTGATTTTGACGTGTCACCTGATACAGTGATGCTTCCCGGACAGCCTATTCATTGTTATAATTCAAGTTCGGAAGATTCTGATCTGTTTTTTTGGGAATTTGGTGACGGAGGCACATCAAATGAAGAAA
>JAUVIG010000587.1 GCA_030592825.1 Chlorobiota bacterium
ATGAAACATTGCGTAATTTTTCCTTTGAAAAATAAAACCGGCGAAATCGTAAGTTTTTACGGGCGGAGTATTATAAACAACTCAAATGCGAAACATTATTATCTTACAAATACAAACGGACTTTATCCCGGCTATCCGAAAGTTGAAAGCGAAAAAATAATCATAACGGAAAGTATAATTGATGCAGCCACACTTTTACAAATCCCGGAAATATCCGCAAACTACGAAATACTGTCAGCTTACGGAACAAACAGACTTACACAAGAACACAAAACAGCAATTGCAGAGCTGCCGAATCTGAAAGAAATAATTTTCTTTTTCGATGGTGATGAAGCCGGCAGAACCGCAACTGTAAAGACAGGGCATGCCCTGTCTCTACAGTTCCCAAACCTTAAAATATCAGCCGTTCAAACACCTGACAACGAAGATATTAACAGCCTTCTTGATGGTCACAGCTTGTCCCGAGATAACGGGAAACCCAAAATATTTACACACCTTATTAATAAGAGGCAAAAATTTTCTTTTTCAATTGAAAAAAAAATAATTGAAACCAAAGAACCGAAAGTAACCGAAAAACCAAAGGCAATAATCAATACAAACGACACTGACTCACTGAAAATCACACAACACAAAATCACCTACACCACTAAAACAGCAACATACCACGTAAAAGGAAGCATCCCGAAAGCTCCGGACAGCATGAAAATAACACTTGAAACAGAAGTAGCCGGAAACCCGAGAAAAAGCAGAACAAGATTAGACCTTTACGAAGATAAACAAGTCGAAAAAACAAGCAGAGCAATAAGCGAAAAACTTGACATCAGAAGCGATTTAACGGAACAGGATTTGAATTATTTGACAACACTTCTCGATGAATACAGAGAAAAGCAACTGTTTAAATATCAGGAAAATAACACAAGCAGAAAAGTTAAAATACCTCTTGATGAACAAAAAACAGCTTTGCAATTTTTAAAACAAAAAGAACTGATGAAAAACTTTAATAAAATGATTGAAAAAGCCGGAATAACAGGAGAAACAGATAACAGAATTTTTCTGTTCGTAATTGCTTCGGCTTACAAAATGTCCGACACCCTGCACGCCCTTGTACAAGGCAGTTCCGGAAGCGGAAAAACATATCTGATAAAACAAATTGCAGACCTTATGCCGCCCGAAGATGTAATAAAACTCACGAGATTAACAGAAAGCAGTTTTTATAATTTCGGAGAAAACGAATTATCAGGCAAACTGCTTATTATAGAGGATATTGAAGGGCTGAAAGAGGAAGCGGAATACGCATTCCGAGAACTCCAAAGCAACGGCGAAATAATCAGCGGAACATCTGTGAAAAACGAGCAAACAGGAGAATTTAACACTATCCGGAAAAAAGTAAAAGGTCCGGTAGGAAGTATCTGCACAACAACAAAAGGCGAAATTTACGAAGATAATATGAGCCGAATTTTTCTTATAGCAATAGATGAAAGCCGAAAACAAACCGACAAAATAATAAAATATTTGAACCAAAAATCGTCCGGAATGATAAACAAATCAGAAGAAAAAGAGACCAAAAAATTTATACAAAATTGCATCAGAATGCTAAAAGCTTACGAAGTAATAAATCCGTATGCCGACAAAATATTATTACCGCCGGAAGCTCACAAAATCAGGCGATTAACAGAGCTTTTTCACGCCTTTATAAACCAAATAACACTTATTAATCAATACAAAAGAAAAAAGGACAAAACCGGTAGATTAATAACCGAAAAACAAGATATACAAACGGCTGTAGAAATTATGTTTGAAAGTATAATACTGAAAATCGACGAATTAGACGGAAGCCTTCGACAGTTCTATGAAAATCTGAAAAATTATGTAAAAACCAAAGGCGAAAAATACGAATTTACAAGACTTGAAATACGGAAAGCTCTGAAAATCAGCAAATCACAACAACACACTTTTTTTACCGCACTTTTGGAGTCAGAATATATTTATCAAGCCGGAGGACACATAAACAGGGGCTTTAAATACAGAATAAATTATTGGGATAATAATGAAAAATTAAGAAATCGAATAAAAACAGATTTAGAAAATCAACTTAAAAACTTATAAATACGAACGCCCCGGAACGCCAAAAGAACGCCACATCCTGTGTCATAACTACAAAAACCCCTTTGGCGTTCTGCGTTTTGAAAAGGTATATAAGAGGAAATAAAAATTTATATTGAGCAAAGTCGAAATAAACAGGGTCAATGCAAAAATATGTAAACAGCTTCAAACGTTGGCTGAAACTCCTAAACTACGCAGAAAGCACAATCTACAGCAGCCCCAAACAAGTAAAAAACTTTTTAGATTATATCGAAAAATCCGGAATAAAAGAAATCCGAGACATCGAAAACCGGCATATAAAAGAATATTACAATTACTTGAAAATCAGACCAAACAAAAGAAAACCCGGAGGATTAAGCCAGAATTATATTATCATCAATCTCAATTCAATAAAGCGATTTGCGAAATATTTAAGAGA
>JAUVIG010000515.1 GCA_030592825.1 Chlorobiota bacterium
AATTAAGGAAGATAAACGAAAACTTTTTAAACTTTAAACAAATAAGAGCTTCGATTATTACACACCGGATTAAAACTGACGGATTACGCAAAGCCCAATATTTTGCCGGACACAGATACATAAGCAGTACCGAAAATTATTTAAGGAACGACATCGAAGCCTTAAAAGACGATATGACAAAATACAACCCCTTTTAAGAACCTGCAAAAGAGCTTGCTGAAATATGAACGAACATTTTAAAACATTGGAAAACGAATTTGCTTTATGGCTCAATACTTTGGGGTTCAGCCACAGCATTGAATACGGATATAAACTGAACGCAAAAGAACTTTTTGAATACTTACACAAAAACAACATTATACATATTAAAAATCTTACTCAAAAACACGTAACAAGCTATTTTGATTATTTACAAACCCGACCGAACAAACGAAGAACCGGCGGATTAAGTCCGGCACATTTAAACAAAAATTTTGATGCAATAGATAAATTTTTAGAATTTTTGCATCAAACAGGAATGCAAACCGCACCAAGCCCTTTAAATTACAGAATAAAAACCGATAATCAATTAAGAATAAGCAATATACAAACCTTTACACAAGAAGAAATAAAGGAACTTCAAGCCGGTATTAAAAATACATATCCGAACTTTACATTTACGGAAAGAGAGCGAAAACACGAACAATTAAAACTGATTTTTGCACTTTATTACGCTTGCGGTTTACGAAGAACAGAGGGACAAAACCTGCAAATAAAAGATGTAGATTTTGACAGAAAAACTATTTTCATCAGGCAGGGAAAAAACTATAAAGACCGTATTATACCCATGAACCGGAAAGTTTACGAAGCCTTGCAAGATTATATTTACAATTTCAGGAACTTACAAACCTGTGCAGAGCGTAGCCGAAGTAAAGTAAAACATAATCGCCTTTTTATAAGCGGAACATACACCTTAAACAAATCATTACAAGACCTGCAAGAAATAAGCGATAACAACCGGATAAAAGCCAAAAACCTGACCCTGCACATCTTACGCCACAGCATAGCCACCCACCTTTTACAAAACGGTATGAGCATAGAAAACATTGCTTTATTTCTCGGACACGGCAGTTTAGAAAGCACTCAAATTTATACCCATATCATAAATAAAATTTAACCCGGAGCAACCGGAACACGAACCGATGAACCGCCGAGAGCGGTTTTTTTATGTATTTTTTTTAATAATACCTGATTTTTTATACTTTTGAGCAAATAATTTAAAGTTCTTTGATATAGATTACTTGTATTGAGCATAGAAGTACTGAACCGGAAAAGATTTAGGAAAAAAAGAAACTGACCTAAAAGAAAAGTAAAAATATCGCTTGTAGCTGTTTAGTATTCGGTATGCGGATGAACGGGATGCATGTTACTAATACTGACCTGATTAACAAATATCTTTACAACGGAAAGGAATTACAAGATCAAACAAATTTTTACGACTATGGATACCGCCAGATGGATCCCCAACTTGGCAGATGGCATGTTATAGATGCACTCTCCGAGAAATATTACTCTCATTCTCCGTATGCTTATACCAAGAACGACCCAATTAATCATGTTGATGTTATGGGGTTAGCGTCTATGTCTGTTCCGTATTTACATATTGGCTCAACGCATGCCGGAAGTGCTGATTTATGGGGCTTTTTTCACAATTATGATTTTGCAGGAACGTTTGATAATGCAGGCGGGTCTTCCAGTGGCGGAGGTTATGCCAGCGGGCACTGGGAAGATGTTGATAAAACATGGGAAATTGTTACGGATTGGTTTGTAAACGGAAAATATGTTGATACACGGACAACTTATGAAGTAAGACCGGGAAAAGAATGGGCGTGGGATCATATTGATCTTGGAGGAAAAGCTGCACAAGATTTTTATAGGGCGTTTATTGGAGGAAAAGGAAATACTATTGTAAATGCATTTATTCATACAGGTTGGGACCAATCAGAAATTTCACGTGTAGTAGCAGCATTATCCGGATTAACAATTGCTATTAGAGTAAATACTGTTGAACAGTTCTTTGATGGATTAGAATATGTTTCAACTCAATTCGGAGAAATCAATAATATTATTTACAGAGGGCATGGAAGTGAAGCATGGCTTAATCTTGGTGAAGAATATGCAACTACGGAATTTAATGAAATCTTTAAGGAGTTAATGGACCAAGGTTCCATAAAAATGGCAAATGATGCAACCTTTTATATTCTGGGTTGCAATAATTGGAAATATGCTGAAAATTTTACAAAAAACACAGGAATTACTTCATGGGGTGCTGATGGTGGTGTAGGTGCTGATTTTTACAGAAACGGAGCAGGTTCATACAATACAGACTATGGCAACTATTTTTACAGATACAATGCTTACACAGTCAACGGTTCAATTTATTATGGTGTAAATTCTACCCGTTTCGGTAATACAATTAACATCCCTTTTCTTATTCTTAACCCTTAAATCATCAAAAATGAAAAAAATATTATTTTTCGCATCAGTAATTTTGATTCTGTCTTGTTCAAATAATAGAGCAAACGAATCATCGAAAAATATCCCTACAATTAATGATACTATTATTGTTTACGATACAATCTTTGTTTATGATACTGTACAAATTGAAACATTTAACCTTCGTTCAGAGTTTTATAATAAATCAATAAAAATCAGAGAAGAAAGTTTAAAAGATATGTACAATTATGTTAGAACGTGTACTCCGGGCAAAAAATTTGGAGATACAGATTATATTAGGCCATACGGTATTGCTAAAGCAATCTTACACGATGAACAAATCATAAAGGAAGCATCCGTTTTATTTTTACTTAAAATATATAAAGGGAATTTGAAAGGAGATAACTTTGGTTATGATATAAGATGTGCTTTTTTAAGCAATGACAACATTTTATTGTTGACTATGCAATATTGTATAATAAGCGGAACCGATATAGGAGGCCCTTTGTATTCCCCTATGGTTTATGAATGGGTTAATGATAAACCGGAGTATAAAAAAAATGCAGA
>JAUVIG010000468.1 GCA_030592825.1 Chlorobiota bacterium
ATTTTATTTAAAAAAACTATTCGTGAATCAATGTCCCAATCTCCTCCCCATCAATAACTTTCCTCAAATTCCCTTTCGTATCCATATCAAATACATAAATCGGCATATTGTTTTCCCGGCACATAGTAAATGCAGTAAAATCCATTACTTTCAATTCTTTATCAATAACTTCATCAAATGTAATGCTTTTAAATTTTGTTGCATTCGGGTCTTTTTCCGGGTCTGCTGTGTAAACTCCGTCAACTCTTGTTCCTTTCAATAAAGCATCTGCTTCAATTTCCAATGCTCTTAATGCTGCTCCGGAATCGGTTGAAAAATAAGGGTTTCCTGTTCCTCCGGTTAAGATTGCAATTTGCTTGTTTTTGAAAGCATCAAACACTTTTTGTTTGGAATAGCGCTCACCTGCCGGTTCTGTACTGAATGCCGTAAATAACCGAGCATCTTGCTTTATTGATTCAAAGGCAGATTCTAATGCCAAACCGTTAATTATTGTTGCCAACATTCCCATATAATCACCTTTTACTCTGTCAAAACCTAACTCAACGCCACCCAAACCTCGGAAAATATTGCCGCCGCCGATAACAATTGCAACTTCAACGCCTTGTTCTGCAATTTCTTTTATTTGGCTGACATATTCATTTAAAATTTTTGTGTCAATACCTGTTCCTTTTTCTCCGGCAAGTGATTGTCCGCTTAATTTTAATAATATTCTTTTGTATTTCATCTTACATTTTTTTAATTCAACAAATTTACTGAATTTACTTGAATTCTCACAAAGGAAAAACATTCAATTTATTTTATTACTTTTGCAAACTTGAATTTGGGCTTTTTTTAAGAAAACAGACTTTTATTCCGATAAATTTTTATTCAAGCATTTTATCATTCTGTCATTTCACCATTAATTCACAACTCATCAAATTAATAGCAAGAAACAAAATAACAAAGTAAAATATAAAGACAAGAGATCAATGGAAACAGTATTAAGCGGAATCAGACCAACAGGAAACCTTCATCTCGGAAACTATTTCGGAGCTGTAAAGAACTTTATTAAAATGCAAGAAGAAAATAATTGTTATTTCTTTATTGCAGATTATCATTCATTAACAACATACCCGACACCTGAAGATTTACACAACAGCGTTAAATCTGTGCTTGCAGAATATTTGGCAAGCGGTTTAAACCCGGATAAATCTGCCATATATGTTCAAAGTGATGTTCGTGAAATACCCGAATTGTATTTATTGTTAAACATGAATGCCTATGTGGGAGAATTAGAACGTACAACTTCTTTTAAAGATAAAGTAAGAACACAGCCTAATAATGTGAATGCAGGATTATTAACCTATCCTGTGATGATGGCAGCTGATATTTTGATACACCGCTCACATAAAGTGCCGGTTGGTAAAGACCAAGAGCAAAACCTTGAAATGGCAAGAAAATTTGCCAAACGCTTTAACCACATGTATAAAGTTGATTATTTCCCGGAGCCTCAACCTTACAATTTCGGAGAAGAATTGGTAAAAGTTCCCGGCTTGGACGGCAGCGGTAAAATGGGAAAAACTGCCGGTAACGGTATTTACTTGATTGATGAAGATAAAATAATTCAAAAGAAAGTAATGCGAGCAGTAACCGACAGCGGGCCAACAGAAATGAATTCTCCTGTTTCGGAACCTGTTCAAAATTTGTTTACATTAATGAGCCTTGTTTCAACTCCCGATTCTTTAGACTTCTTTAAAGAAAAATACAATTCTTGCGAAATACGCTACGGAGACCTTAAAAAACAACTCGCAGAAGATATCATCAAGTTTGTAACACCGATTCGTAAAAATATCATTGAAATCTCCGGAGACACTGAATATTTAAGAAAAGTTGCAAAGCAAGGAGCTGAAAAAGCTACTGAAAGTGCTTCAAAAACGATTAGAGAAGTTAGGGAGATTATTGGTTTTAGGAAGTTTTAGGGAAATAATGGAAACTGATAATAAAAAGACAGTAGGTTATATTGGAATTGGAATTTTTCTAATTCTGGTTTATCAAAAGCTATATGTTATATTAGAGGATACTTTTGAAAAAGTCTTTTTGATTTTCGACTTTGGCTTTCTTGTTATATTAATCCTATCTGATCTTTCTGCAACAATTTTTTGTCTGTTTCTTCTTTATTTTAGTTTAAAAAAGATAACAAAATTGTCTGATATAACGGGATTTAAAGTGAAAAGGACGATTTTACAATTGGCTCTGATATATTTTTTAATTATGATTGTTTTTGGTTATTTGCAAAGTTATTTGATTGATTGGATAATTAACCGTTTTAGTCTTTTAGAAAAAGAAACCACTTATATTTCATTTCGCTATAAGAACTATTTTACAGATAGAGTAGTTTCTGCAAGCGTTTGGACAATAAATATTGTTGCAATATTGTTAATCTTTTTTAGAGAAATAAAAATTGAAGAAAAACATAAGTAAATGTTTCTGAAAATTATAAAATATTTCTTTTTACTTACAGCAATCTTTTTTATTTTATGGTATTTCTTCCCCGAAAAAAAATTAGACACAACAAAAACCATTGACAAAATAACAGTAATAAAACACAAACGAGAATTAAGTGTTTATTCCGGAGAAGAGCTTTTAAAAACTTATACTATATCATTAGGCAGAGAACCGACTGGGCATAAACATTTTAAAGGAGACAATAAAACACCTGAAGGAATTTACACCATTAACGATAAAAACCCGAACAGTGCTTATCATTTAAACTTGGGGATTTCTTATCCGAACAAAAAAGACAGAACATTTGCAAAAAAACACAATAAAAGTCCGGGCGGTTTAATTAAAATACACGGTTTAAAAAACGGTTACGGTTTTACAGGCAAGTTTCATCGTTGGGCAGATTGGACGCAAGGTTGTATTGCTGTTACGAATAAAGAAATTGAAGAACTGTATTATAATGTTCCTTTAGGTACACCGATTGAAATTTTAGAGTAATAAAATTATTTACCTGAAGTAATATTTAACAGAACAAAATCACTTCCTGAAAGTTTTATCCTATATTTGCTTCAACTATAATGCTCTTTCGGATTTACTTCTAATCCGAAAGGAAGCTGTCCGGGATTTATAATCCCAAACAGACTAATTGTCAAAATAAGAGACAGAACAATGAAAAATTCAAAAAAATTATATAAAGCCATAAATAACAAAGTTCTCGTTCTCGACGGTGCAATGGGAAGTCTTATTCAATCTTACAACTTAACAGAAGAAGATTTCAGAGGCAAACGTTTCAAAGATTATCATCTTGATTTAAAGGGGAATAATGACCTCTTATCAATTACCCGCCCCGATATTATTGAAGAAATTCACGGAAAATATCTTGAAGCAGGAGCAGATATTCTTGAAACCAACACTTTCAATGCAAATTTAATCTCAATG
>JAUVIG010000502.1 GCA_030592825.1 Chlorobiota bacterium
ACAGAAGGTATTTTCCGTAAATTATTTTCAATGGTCTCGGCATAAGTTTTTAACTCGCTATAAGTATGATTGTCGGTTTCAACGGAAATTATTAAAGCCACAACATCACCAAAATCAGAGTCAACAATGGGACCAAGTACCCCTTTTGGCAGATCAGTTTGTGATAATAAAAATAATCCCTGCCCTAATCTTTCCCAGAATAAATCCGGACTGTCCACCCAATCCTCAATTGTAACGTTTACTACAACCAAGCCATCTTTCGAAGTTGAATATGTTTTGTCTTTTTTTACCTCGGAATAGGTGAAAAGTTTATTTTCAATACTTTTGGTAACCTGTTCCTCTACTTGTTGGGCTGTTGCTCCCGGATAAATTGCAATTACCAATGCCTCCCTGATAGTAATTTCAGGAGATGCCCGACGTGGCATTGTAACTAAAGAATAAATACCACCTATAAAAATCAGAAGAATTGTAAAAACCGATACCTTGTGGTATTTTAATGCTGCTTTGAAAATATTCATAATTTAATTTTTGCGCCGTTGTAAAGCTTATCCTTCCCCTCCACAACAATTATATCACCTTCTTTTAATCCGTCAACAACTTCTACTCCGTTACCCTGAGCTTTATGTGTTTGAATATTTTTTTTTGTAACTGTGTTTTTCTTCGGATTTAAAAGATAAATATATGTTTGTCCATTGGCTTCTATTTCAACTGCTTCTGCAGGTATTTTTATAATGTTACCGGTTCTTCCGGTAGGTATATGTAAAAATGCTATCATTCCGGGTTTTAGTATAAGATCAGGATTCTGAATACTTGCTTTTACCGGAAAAGATCTTGCATAAGGATCAGCCACAGGCCCTATCCTGCTGATTTTTGCATTAAACAATGAATCATTCAGAGCGGGAACATTGACAAAGATATCTTTGTTTAATGAGATCAGATTAATTTCATTTTCCGGAATGGCAGCTTCTGCATAAACCACTTTGGTATAAACAATTCCAAACAGCGGCATACCCTGCGGAACTATTTCTCCGGGTTCAACTCCCTTAACTGCTATTAATCCGTCGTGAGGAGAATACAAATGGGTATCTTCAAGTTGCTTTTTTTTATATTGATAATCAGCCTGTGCTTCCTTGTACAGAGCAGATATTTTGTCATAGTCGCTTTGAGTAAGGCTGCCTTTGTTATAAAGATTTTTAAGTCTCGCAAATTCTTTTTCGGCATCTAAAAATTGTGCTTCGGAAGCCTGAAGCGCAAATTCATAGTCAACAGGATCAATTGTTGCAATCAGGTCTCCTTTGTAAATATATTGACCCTCTTTTATGTAAACGTCTTTTATTTTTCCGGCTACCATAAAACCGAATTTAATTGTTTTCAACGGTAAAATGTTTCCGCTGAATTGCAATATTTCAGGTATGGTTTCTTGTTTAATATCAAAGACTTTAACACGAATTGCTTCCGGTTTTTCTCCTGCCTTTTTTTTATTTGAACAGGACGAAAATATCAATCCGGCAAGAAATATTATGACGAGCAGGTATTTATATTTCATTAGCTTAATATTTTGTGTTGAGGATTAAGATTTATTAATAAATAGATGTTGTATGAACAATTATATTCATATCCTTTCAAATGACGCAGCAAATCTAAAACAATAAAATACAATATAAATCAGGGAAAATACCCAATTTTAATGCGGGAAAATACCCAATTTTGATGCGGGAATATACGTAGATTACTTATGGAAGGTTACGCATTTTTTAGAAAAAACCTTTTGGCAGAGAGAGACTGTTTAGAAAGACTGAAAAACTTAACACCATAACCTGAACAAGCCCCTGTACAACTTCGACACAGGGCAGGCAGAACCAAACAGGATTTTATTGTTGCGGGTTACGAGTTGCAGGTTACGGGATACGGTTTCTTTTCCAATTATTTTCAACATACCTGCCTGCCGAAACTCCGGTGTAGGGAGGTTGAATAAATTTCTAAGTCTTTGTATCTTTTCATAGTTTCTCAAAAAATAAAAAACGGTCAACGCTATTCAGGCAAGGACAATGGTCAAACCTGCAACCCGCAATCCGCAACCCGTAACTTTTTCTGCCATTATTTATTTTTAATCCCAAATGGCACTCTCAAATTTACACTTATGTTTCTGCCAATATTGTAATATCCCATACCTTTAAGTGTTGATAAATGGTCGATATAAGTTTTATTTAATATATTGTTTCCCTGAACAGATAATGAAATTATTTGATTAGCCCACTTTATATTGCCTCCAAAACCTGCGTTTAACAAAAAGTATCCATCTGTTTCCGTTTCAAACATGGCAGGGTGTTTTTGTTTTGAGGCAAATAATATCCCTGTCTTTATGTAAGGATTATGCAAAAATGCCAATTCTTCTTTTTGTAATTTTACTTCAAACCGTAGTTTGTTTTGCGGAATAAAAGGCAAATAACTTTTATCCTCTTTTTCACCAATTATATATGAATAGGTTGTTTTAAAATTAAACCAATTAACAGGCAAAATTTCAATATCGGCTTCGCCTCCATATAATTTGGCATTGGTTTGTGAATATCTGTAAATTTTATCTCCACTACTAATCGTATCATTAGTTGGTGCAATAAATATATAATCGTTTATTTTGTTGTAAAAACCTGAAATATCACACATCACATATTTTGAATGATAGTGGATGCTCAAATCAGCTTCATAGCTTCTTTGTGCTTTTAAGTTGGCATCACCTTGTTCGTAATGCGCTCCGTGCATCCCGTTTTGAGTTAATTCGGCAATATTTGGTGTACGGTATGCAGATGCAATATTTGCCCGAAACAGTATTTTTTCGTTAAATGTATAAGTAGCTCCTAATGAAGCACTCATATTGTTAAAATTTCTGTTAACTGCATCTTTGCCTGTTTCTTGCTCTGTTGATATAGAACGAAAATCGTATCTTACTCCTACTTGTGTTTTTAGTTTGTCGTAGAAAGCGTGCTGTGCTAAACCAAATACTGAAAAATCATTTACATCGGCATTGGGAAGAACATGATTGGGAGCTTGATAATTCCTGTTTGTTTTGTTTGCTCCCTGAACACCTGCAATATATTCTGAATTTTTATCGGATGGAAAATAGGTTTTTAATTCGTACGATAAAGTATTCAAATCCATATTCACCATTTCAAATGCCGGCATAG
>JAUVIG010000109.1 GCA_030592825.1 Chlorobiota bacterium
CTGCCGCTGATCATTTCGTAAAGTACAAACATAACATGCCCGCCGTCTAATGCGGGAATAGGAAGTACGTTAACAACACCCAGTATAATTGAAAGAAATGCTGTCATAAGCCAAAAGCTGTGCCAATCCCATTTGCTCGGAAACATACTGCCTATGGCACCGAAACTGCCTAATGATTTGTATGCTTCTGTTTCCGGATTAAAAATAAGTTTAAATTGTCTTAAATAATCTCTTATTTGCTCACCGCCCATAGAAATTCCTGCCGGTATTGATTCAAAGAAAGTATAAGCTTGATGTTCTGTTTTAATTCCTGCCAGAGGATCTGTTGCAACACCTATCATTCCGGAACTGTCAACTTCAACTGTCAATGTATTTATGCCTCCCGATCTTTGAATTGTAATTTCTGCGCTTGAACTTTTATGACTTTTAAAATAATTAACATATTGATCAAAAAAATGAAGTGAACTGTCATTCACAGCAATAAACTTATCTCCTTTTTTCAGTCCTGCTTTATATGCGTTTGAATTTTCCAAAACAGAATCAATAATAAATTCAGAGCGGATACCTATGAATCCTCTTCTCCCGGCAATAATAGATTTCATGTGAGTAGAATCATTGATAATAATCTCTATAAGTTTTCTGTCTCTGTTAATTTGAACAGTTTTATCATCACTTAATAATATTTCCTTTTGGATTTCTTTAAATTTTTCAAACTTTATATTGTTGATTGACAGTATTTTATCTCCGTTCCTGAATCCTATTTCTGAACCTGTGTCATTTGTTGTAATACCGTATTTCATATTCTCAACAGGAACATAATCCTCACCCCAAATAAACAACACACATATATATATAAAACCTGCCAGAACAAAATTCATAATTACACCTCCGAGCATAATCAATAATCGTTGCCAAGATTTCTTAGATCTGAATTCATAAGGTTGTGGCGGCTGTTTCATTTGTTCTTTATCCATTGATTCATCAATCATTCCGGATATCTTAACATAACCTCCTAAAGGCAACCAACCTATGCCGTATTCGGTTTCACCTTTTTTTATTTTGAATAATGAAAACCACGGATTAAAAAATAAATAAAATTTCTCAACTCTTGTTTTGAACAATCTTGCAAATGCAAAATGTCCGAATTCATGCAAAATAACGAGTATTGATAAACTTAACAGTAATTGTAATGTTTTTATGAGAAAAACCATATTTGTATCTTATTTTTTGTTATTTAATTAATTCTTGAGCGATAATTCTTGCTTTTTTATCACTTTCTATATAATCATCTAATGTCGGTTGGTCGACAAAATTAACTTTATTAATTGTTTTTTCAATAATTTCCGGAATTTCCGTAAATTTTATTTGATCTTTTAAAAAATTTTCAACAGCAATTTCATTTACAGCATTCATTATACAAGCAGCATTTCCGCCTTTTTGCATAACATCATATGCTATTTGAATATTCCTGAATTTCAATGTATCAGGTTTTTCAAAGGTCAATTTCGGATAATTAAGAAAATTAAAACGTTCGAAATTTGATTTTATTCTGTCCGGATATGTCAGTGCATATTGTATCGGCAACTTCATATCCGGCAAGCCCATTTGTGCTTTCATAGAGCCGTCGATAAATTGTACTATTGAATGAATAATTGACTGCGGATGTACAATTATCTCAATTTGTTCCGGTTTCAGATCAAACAACCATTTTGCTTCAATGGCTTCTAAACCTTTGTTCATCATAGTTGCTGAATCAATAGTAACCTTTGCACCCATATCCCAGTTCGGATGTTTCAATGCTTGGTCTTTAGTAACTTCTTTTAATTCGTTTATAGTTTTTGTTCTGAAAGGCCCGCCGGATGCCGTCAAATATATTTTCTCAATTTCATTATGAAATTCACCGGCAAGAGATTGAAAAATTGCAGAATGTTCCGAATCAACAGGAAAAATATTTACATTATGTTCTTTTACTAATTTTGAAATTAAATCACCTGCAATAACTAAAGTCTCTTTATTTGCAAGTGCAATATTTTTTTTGGATTTTATCGCATTAATAGTTGGTAACAGTCCGGAAAAACCAACCATTGCCGTTAAAACAATATCAATATTATCAGATTCTGTAATTTGTTCTATTGAATTGTTACCTGCATACACTTTAATCGGTAAATGTGATAATGCATTCGAAATCTTTTTATATTCTTTTTCATTAGCAATAACAACGGAATTCGGATTAAATTCAATTGCTTGCCTAATCAGTAAATCGGCATTATTTCCGGCAGTGAGAACATCAACTTCAAAATAGTCTGTGTTTTCTCTGATTACTTCAAGAGTTTGTGTTCCTATTGAGCCCGTTGAACCGAGAATTGCTATTTTTTTTTTATTTTCGTTCATTGTTGTATTGTTGTATTGCTGAATTACTTTCAGTGAGAGTTCTCCGAAATAATCGGAATAAGTCACTCCGAAACATTTTGGAGGCTTCGCTATTGTTGCATTGCCTGCATGCCGGCAGGCTGTTTTTTAGTAATGCAAATTTAAAATAAAAAAGTAAACAGTATTCAAGTAGGCCAAAATTTCAAGTTTCAAATTTTCATTTCTAAACTAAAAAGTAATATAATCTCTTGGATTTGTAGGTGTTCCGTTATGCCATAATTCAAAGTGAAGATGAGGTCCTGTAGTTTGTTCACCCGAATTTCCGACTAAAGCAATTGATTCACCGGTTTTTACCCGATCACCTACTTTTTTTAAAATAACAGAATTATGCTTATAAAACGATATTAAATTCCAATTATGTTGAATACCGATAATATAACCTGTTTCTACACTCCAAGTAGAGATGATAACGGTTCCGGATAAAGTTGCCTGAACAGTTTCGTCTTTTCCCGGAACAATGTCAATTCCGAAATGAGATTTTTCACGATCAAATTCATTACTTACAATACCTTTCAACGGAACAATAAAGTGCAAGTTATGAAGGGTTTCCTTAATTTCATTTTTCAGTGCATTCAGGCTTCCGGCATCGGGTTCTTCTAACTCTGCCCTGATGATTGAATCTAAATCTGAACTTTCAAAATCAGATTTGCTGATTGTCAAAGAAGTATCATTATAAATTTTTTCTATACTGAAAGTATCAGTTGGTATATTGCCTTCTAAAATATTTTTTAACTGTATAAGATATTTTTCTTCCGAAAGTATCTTTCTCTCCAAAGAATCTATCATTAATGAATGTTCAATAACTTTATTCTTCAGACCTAAACTTGCTTTTGCGGGAATAAGCATATTCAGAGGTGTGAAAATTAACAGAAAAAAGACAAATATTATAATAATTAATACGCTTCCTCCTAAAATTGAAAATATTACACCTCTTGATAACCTTATAGATTTAACTTCCTCAAAAGATTGATCATCAAAAATTGTTAAACGAAGTTTTCGGTTCTTTTTTTTCTTTATTTCTTCCATACAGATATAAAATAAGTTGCAAAAGTAAAAAAAATATGAATTTATGTTGCAGGTTTTTGTATATAATAAAAATATGTAAGAAATTCATCCGGTATAACAGGCTTATCGTTAAAAATCCCATAAACTGCTGCACCGCTTCCGCTCATTTGTGCATAAACAGCTCCCGATTCATATAAAGTATCTTTTATTTTTTTAATTTCCGGAAAACTTTTAAAAATAGTGTTTTCAAAATCATTTAATATATTTTTTTTCCATTCGTTTACAGAAAGTGTAATTAAATTTTTTAATGATTTTTTAGGAGGTACGGCTTGTATTTCGGAAAACGCGACTTTTGTCGGGATGTGTATATCCGGTTTAACAATAAGGATAAAGTATTTTGAAAGGTCTAATTTAATTTCACTGAATATATTACCGGTACCTTCAGCAAAAACAGCTTTGTTTTTTATAAAAACCGGGCAATCACTGCCTAATTGTTGTGCTAAATCTTCAAGACTGTTATCAGATATCTTAAGTTTAAAATGATCATTTAAAGATTTTAACATAAAACTTGCATCAGAAGATCCGCCGCCGAGACCTGCACCGGTTGGTATTATTTTATGAAGATGTATTTCTAATTCGGGAAGATTAAATTCTTTTCTTAATAATTTATATGCTTTCAGAGTTAGATTATCTTTTTCTTCAATATCAAGATTAATACCTGTATTTGCAAATTTTGTATTTTTAGTAGTCTCAACAAACTCTAATATGTCTGAAAGGTCAACAGGGTAGAAAACAGTTTCAATATTATGATAACCGTCAGATCTTTTCTTTACAATATTTAATCCAATATTTATTTTTGCATTTGGAAATACAAGCATAATTTTTTTATTAACGTGAATAAAATGTAATAGTAAGAAATTCAGATTATTGTATAAATGTTAATTTCTTTAATAACTTTTTGCTTATAATACTTCGATTTATATTTGTAAATTTACAAACTCATTTTTAAAATAAAAATTATGATTTTACTTGATTTTGAACAACCCGTTGGAAAACTTCAAGAACAATTAGAGAAAGCTAAAGAAATTGGAGAACAATCCGGTGTTGATGTCAGTCAAACGATAAAAGACTTAGAAAAGAAAATAAATTCAACAAGAAAGAATATCTATTCAAATTTAACTTCTTGGCAAAGAGTTCAAGTATCCAGACATCCTTCAAGACCATATACATTAGCTTATATTAAACATATTACCAATGATGATTTTATTGAACTTCACGGCGACCGCGGTGTAAAAGATGATAAAGCAATGATAGGCGGATTCGGTACAATTGATGGTGAAACTGTTATGTTTATCGGTCAGCAAAAAGGTTTTGATACAAAAAGCAGGCAATACAGAAATTTCGGGATGGCAAACCCCGAAGGTTACAGAAAGGCTTTACGATTAATGAAATTAGCAGAAAAGTTTAATAAACCTATTGTTACTTTAATAGATACTCCCGGAGCTTATCCCGGTCTGGAAGCAGAAGAAAGAGGGCAAGGAGAAGCCATTGCCAGAAATATCTACGAAATGTTTAAATTGAAAGTTCCCGTTATTTGTGTTATAATTGGTGAGGGAGCATCAGGAGGAGCAATCGGAATAGGTGTAGGTGATAAAGTTTTTATGCTTGAAAATACATGGTATTCAGTTATCTCTCCTGAATCTTGTTCCTCAATTTTATGGAGAAGTTGGGAATATAAAGAAAAAGCTGCAGAAGCTTTAAAACTGACTCCCGAAGATATGTACTCAAACGGTATAGTTGACGGTATTATTGATGAACCCTTAGGCGGAGCACATGTTAATCCCGAAGAAAGGTATAAAAAAGTAAAAGATGTTTTGAAAAAAGAAATAGCTGAATTAAAAAAAATATCACCGGAGGAACGCATAGAAAAAAGAATGAAAAAGTATATTGATATTGGAATTTATAATGAATAGTACAGATATTTTGATTGCTCAAAAAAAAACCATATAAGCTGACTTAAAAAATGAATTTGCCTGAAAGGCATATACATAACAGCCCTGTCCGAAGGGCAGGGTAATGAAAAAGTGAATTACGTCAAGCCCTCGAAAGGGCGGTATATTCAATGTGTATTACAATAAAACAAATAAGAGTATTCAATATTTTAAACTGTAACAAAGGCTGTCTCTGTTTTTAATCACAATTCTATAACTTAAAGAATGGCAAAACAAACTACAAAAACATATAAGAAAAAAACTGTTTTTGATATAAATGATCAATTCGGTAAACTTCCGCCTCAAGCAATTGATATTGAGATGGACGTATTGGGAGCATTAATGCTTGAAAGAGGAAAAGATATTGTAGTCCTTGATATTTTAACACCGGATAGTTTTTACAAAACCGAACACCAAAAAATATTTAAAGCAATTTATGATCTGTCAGTAAACCATCAACCGATTGATTATCACACAATTATTGAAAAACTGAAAAGTAACGGTAATCTTGATGAAGTAGGCGGTCCGGCATATGTTATAAGTTTATCTCAAAGAGTTGGTTCTGCAGCCCATATTGAATATCATTCAAAGATTATTGCAGAGAAATTTATTCAAAGAGAATTAATACGCGTAAGTTCTGAAATTCAAAAACGTTCATTTGATGATACCGAAGATGTTAATGATCTTTTGGAATTTTCTCAACAACAAATGTTTGAACTGGCACTGGGAAGTGTAAAAAGAGATGCAGTAAAGATTGATTTAGTATTGAATGATGCCATTACCCAAATTGAAGAAGCAAGAAACAGAGAAGACGGTTTAAGTGGTGTCCCTTCAGGTTTTTCAAGCCTTGACCGAATAACATCAGGATGGCAAAATTCTGATCTTGTAATTATTGCTGCCCGCCCTTCAATGGGTAAAACAGCATTTGTTCTGACAATGGCAAGAAATATATCTGTTAATCACGGTAAAAGTGTTGCTTTGTTTTCTCTTGAGATGTCTTCTATACAATTGGTAACACGTTTAATATCTTCCGAAACTGAATTAGGAAGTGAAAAATTAAGAAGCGGAAATTTAAAAGAACATGAATGGCAACAATTAGAACATAAAATAAAAGGATTGGAGAAAGCAAAGATATATATTGATGATACACCTGCAATCAGCTTGTTTGAAATACGCTCAAAATGCAGAAAACTAAAAACCCGTGAAAATATTGATCTAATAGTAATTGACTATTTGCAATTAATGGCCGGACCACCGGAAACAAGAGGAAACAGAGAACAAGAAGTTAGTACAATATCAAGAGGATTAAAAGCCATAGCAAAAGAATTAAACCTTCCAATTATTGCCCTTTCGCAGTTGAATCGTTCAGTTGAAATGCGATCAGGACTTAAAAGACCGCAACTTTCAGATTTGAGAGAATCGGGTGCTATTGAGCAAGATGCCGACATTGTAATGTTTATACACAGACCTGAAAAAATGGGCTTAACAGAAGATGAAGCCGGAAATTCAACCAGAGGTTTGGCACAGATAATTATTGCAAAACATCGTAACGGAGCTGTTACAGATATTGATTTAAGATTCAGAGAAGAATTTGCAAGATTTGAAGAGTTTAACGAAGCTTTTCTTCAACCCATAGAAGGAGAAGCTGACGGCGGTAATAAAACATCTTTTGAATCAAAAATGAATAACGATGATGATTATTTCGATTCATTAAATAATGAAAAAGATAAAGATAAAGATGTGTTTGATAAAACCGGCTTTGATAATAATGACGGAGATACTCCGTTTTAATTGTAATAAAACTCTCTGTTTTTCAGTAATAAAAAAATTAAAAATCGAATTTTCGTATGTGCTGTAAAGTAACTTATTGCAGGAAATTGTGTATCTTTGTAAAGTAAAACAAAAATATAAAATAAAAACTAAACCGGTATAAGAATCAGATATGAAAAATTGGAAAAAATATATTGAGACTAATCCAAAAAAAATGTATGGAAAACCTGTTATAGTTGGTACAAGAGTTCCTGTAGATTTGATATTAGAAAAAATGTCTGCAGGAGAAACAATAAATCAGCTGTTGAAATCATATCCTCATTTAAGCAAAGAAGCAATATTTGCGTGTTTGAGATTTGCATCAGAGTCAGTTAAAAATGAAAAAGTATTCTCATTAGCTTCATAGATTATGTACAAGTTAGTATTAGATGAAAGTGTAGATTATGAAATTGTTGAGGATTTAAGAGAGGCAGGTTTTGAAGTTTTCTCAATTTTAGAAAAAAGATCCGGTATTTTTGCGGTGCTTTCATCAAATAAGCTTAGGGTAAGAGAAATAAAATAAAAAAGATAATTATTAATGAAGAAACTAATCATAATATTCCTGTTTTTATTTTTATTTGTTAATCTTTTCGGAAGATCAATCCTAATCCCAATGGATGAAAGCCAAAAAGACCACCTAAAAGCCTACGGAATAACATACTGGGTCTTGCAAAACGGAATTGAAGCAAACTGGCTTCTGAATTACAGAGGCGGAAGTTTTAGTATGGATTATGCTAAAGATATTGCTGACGAATGCATCATAAGGGGTGTATCTTATCAAATAGTCGGTGATGCCGAAATGTCAATTATTTATAATACAATTGCAAGTCCTGAAGTTAATATGGATAAAATTAAACTTGAGAAAGCTCCTAAAGTTGCAGTTTATGCTCCTGAAACCAACCAACCTTGGGATGATGCCGTTACTCTTGTATTAGAATATGCTGAAATTCCTTATGATCAAATTTATGATAAAGAAGTAATTAACGGAGAATTATCTAAATACGATTGGTTGCATTTGCATCACGAAGATTTTACGGGGCAATACGGTAAGTTTTATTCTGCATATCGCTATGCTGCTTGGTATAAGGAAAATAAGAGAAAAGCAGAAGCAGATGCCATAAGTTTGGGCTTTAATAAAGTTTCAAAATTAAAATTATTTGTAGCAAAAAGGATTAAAGAGTATGTATTTAACGGAGGATTTTTATTTGCCATGTGTTCTGCTACTGATTCTTATGATATTGCACTTGCCGCTGAAAATACAGATATTTGCGAATCAATGTTTGACGGTGATCCTGCAAATCCTGATTGTCAGAAAAAACTTGACTACTCTAAAACATTAGCATTTAAGGATTTTACAATCATCAGAAACCCGATGGAATACGAATTTTCAAATATAGACGCTACATCCAAAAGAAGAGTTGCAGAAGAGAATGACTTTTTTATTTTGTTTGAATTCTCTGCAAAATGGGATCCTGTACCTACAATGTTATGCCAAAATCATACTAAAGTGATTGACGGCTTTATGGGGCAAACAACTTCATTTGTTAAGGATTTTATAAAATCTGATGTTCTTATTATGGGAGAACTTAAATCAAAAAATGAAGCTCGTTATATTCATTCCGAATTAGGACAAGGAACTTGGACTTTTTACGGAGGCCATGATCCGGAAGATTATCGACATTATGTAGGAGATCCGAAAACAGAACTTAAACTTCACCCGAATTCACCGGGTTATCGCCTGATACTTAATAATATCCTTTTTCCGGCTGCAAAGAAGAAGAAACTTAAAACATAAAGGTTATAGTTATAAAGTATTTTGATTTGCTCAAAGAGGCTGTTTGATAATTTATTTTCTCAAGCAAAGTCGCCAAACCGAAAAGATATTCAATACTATTGGAGTCAATTAAACAATATAACAATTTAACAATGCAACAATGTTACTTACGGAATATGTAAATATTTATGAAGTTGAACAGACAAATTCCATTTTGGATTTTTTTTAATATATTCAACAATTTTTGGTGTATTTTCAATTCGTTTGCTCCATTCGGGCTGAAGATATAATTTACAATTTTTATTAATATGTTTCGATGCTTCTTCAGCCCAATTGAAATCTTCATCGTTAAATATTATTATTTTCAGCTCATCTGCTTTTTCATAAAGATCGGGCAGAGGCGGTTTTTGTATTTTTGGTGAAACACAAATCCAATCCCACTCACCTGTTACGGGATATGCTCCGGAGGTTTCAATAAAAGTTTGTAATTTTTTTTCTTTTGCTTTTTTACTCAGATAAGTCAAATCATAACTAAAATGTTGCCCTCCTGTAACAACAATTGATTTTGCTTCAGAATTAAAAGCATTTTCAATAATGCTGTCGGTTGAAGCTAAAGGATAAATATCTGCATTCCACGATATTTTTGTATCACACCATCTGCAACCTATATCACATCCGCCTATTCTGATAAAATAAGCTGCTTTGCCTGCATGAAAACCTTCACCTTGTATGCTGTAAAATTCTTGCATCAGAGGCAATTTCTTTCCTTGTTCAAAAATATCTTTCATCTGTTTATTTTTATATTATTTTAAAGGTCAGATAGGAACGCCCTTGCTAAGACACGTCTTAAATCTTCCTAAC
>JAUVIG010000250.1 GCA_030592825.1 Chlorobiota bacterium
AATAATCACTAAATGATTTATCCAATACTTCTTTAGATGGCATTATAGCTCTTTGAATTCGTTTTGCATAAACTATGCTTTCCTTAATACTTTTATGGCTTTTTTCAATCTGGTTACGTTGTTCTTCAATAGTTTTTGTTCGCTCTTGAATTTTCTGTTCCAAAATTTTCTGATTTTTTTGAAGTTTTCGTTCTCTTAATCTGATTATTAAAATAATAATTATCAAAAAGAAGATTCCGGAACCGATTAAAAACCAGTCCTTTTCCCAAAAAGGTTCTTTTATTGAAAAAGAAATACTTTTTTCATCGCTTATATTTCCGAGAATATTTTTTGCTTTAACATGTAATGTATAGTTGCCGTAGGGAATATACGGAAAAGAAATATTTGCATCTTTTCCCCAAGCAGACCATTTTTTCATCAGACCTTCTAAAAAGTATTGATATTCTGTTGCGCCTTGTTTTATATAATAGGGTGCAGATAAAGATACTTGGATATAGTTTTCATCTGAATCTAAAAATAAATTCTGTAATGAATATTTGTCACCGTTTTGATTTGCAATATTTTTTATATATATGTTTTGTTCAGGATTGTAGAAATCGTCATGTAAATTGCTGATTTTATATAAATTACTATTATCGTCAATAACCCAAGTATTATTACTTTTGTCAATATAAATGTGTTCAATGTTATTAAATAAATTTAAAAAAACAATATTTTGTCGATTATAATTTAAAGGTTGCAAAAGAGGTTCCCATTTATCTCTGTCGTATATCCATAAAGCATTTGATTGAGTTTTTATAAATGATAATTCTTTTGAAATGAACAAGATCATACTGTCTTTGTCTTGATTGTAATATAATGACTTGGAGGGCAATAAGACATATATTTTATCATTAAATTCTTGAATTATTGCCGGTTCAGCATATTTATTATCAATGTTATATGTTTTTATTTTGTTACCGGTGGTATCAATTAAAAAAACATTTTTATTTGTTCCGATCCAAACAGATGTGTCATTGGAAATTACAGAATTGACTGTTTCTTCTTTTAATTCTTCAATTTTTATTATTTCCCATTCTTTCTCAACAAATTCCATTAATATTAAACCTCTGTTTGTACAAACATAAAACAGATTAGGATTGCTTTTATCCGGTATAATATTATTAATATAATGACCCGGAATTATTTTTTTTGCTTCATTTTCAAATATTTCATATACTCCGTTATTACCTCCAACCAAAAGTTTATCTTCAAAGGGAACTAAAATTTTGCATCTGTCATCTAAACCCTCAATCTTAATATATTGATGACTTACAGATTGCATTCCTAATAATTTCCTGTTCCTTATTAATGCATTCTTTTTTTTCTCCGATATACTAATTTGGTCTTCCGGTGAAATAAATTTTTTTATTTTTTTTTGAAGACCCTTAAAAATACCTTTTTTCTTAGCATCTTCTTTAGCCCTTAATTCTTTTTCGGTCTTAAGATTTCTTGATATTGAATAAATTTGTTTTTCAATTAATTTTGCCCGTTTATATTCATCAAGTTCTTCCAAATAAAATAAATTCTCACTTGTCCCGACATAAACAGTATTATTTAAATTAATAATTGATAATAACCTGCCTTTAATGCCCGGATATGTATTATAGAATTTTACGGGGATTGAAAAATCAATTCGGCTTATGCCTAATCCGTGAGATAACCACAAACCGTTATTTACATCTTTTCCGATTGCATAGATTTCATTATCAGGTAATCCTGATGAATAATTAACATTTTTTATTGTTTTTCTTGTATTAATATCAATTATAAGAATACCGCCTATCAGCGTTGATATTGCAATCTTCGAATCTGATAAACGAACTGCATCTGATAATATACTTTCGTTTAAATACTTTTGATCTTGAATATTTAATTGCCAAACTGATTTTCCACCAAAAAAATAGAGTTTATTATTCGTTGTTCCGATCAATGATCTTTTTTTACTGATTGGGAAGTCAAATAATATTTCGCCAATGTTTTTTTTGTTTTTTATTTGAACAATATTCAAAGAATCACCCTCTAATTTATAAAATGAATTATCCTTTGATACTAAAAATATTTCTCCGGGATAATTAATGATATTTTTTAAATGCAACTCTTTTCTGTTATTAGGAATTTGGTTTATAACAGTGTGATCGTTAATATCAAAAATCGTTACAAATTTTTCTGATAAAACTATCAGCCTATCCTCTTTGGAAGAAATTTCAATTGTTTTACCAATTTTATCATTATTTTTATTGATTGATATAAAAGTAAAAGTACCTGTCGTATCTCTTTCTAAATAACCTGCATCATCAACACATCCTACATAAACTTTCTTATATGTAGTATCAGCATACATTGTTAAAGGCATAGTAGGAGTTGTAATCATTTCCCAAGCAAAACCGTCAAAACTTAAGATACCTTTTTGATTTGCAAAAAACATTATATTATTATCATCTTGAATAATAGACCAATTCTGAAATTTATATTGATTTTTTATTTCATAATTAGTTATAAAAGGACTCCCTTCTTGTGCATAAATAGCTGAATTGTAAATTATTAAGATCAGGAAGATTGACAGATTTTTTTTTTGTAAATTAAATCGAAATTTCATAATAGCTTTAGTAAATTTTATACAAAAATAGTTAAAATTCTTTTCAAGAAAAAAGATAAAAAAATTAACAGCATTGATAACAATCAATAAGTATTGATGTTAATTTGTAGGATAAATTTGATATTTTTGCATTCTTAATATTATTATTTATGCAACAATATTTAAATCTGCTTAACAGAGTATTAAATGAAGGTGTAAAAAAAGAAGACCGCACCGGAACAGGAACAATAAGTGTATTCGGGCATCAAATGCGATTTGATTTACAAGATGGTTTCCCTTTGATAACGACAAAGAAGTTACATCTAAAATCAATTTTGCATGAATTGCTTTGGTTTATTAAAGGTTCAACAAATGCAAAATACTTACAGGAAAACGGTGTGCGAATTTGGAACGAATGGGCTGATACTGACGGAGAGCTGGGCAGAATATACGGTTATCAATGGAGATCATGGACAACCGAAGGGAGCGGATATATTGATCAATTATCAAATGTGATTCTGCAACTTAAAGAAAATCCTTATTCCAGACGTCATATCGTGAGTGCTTGGAACGTAGGGGACCTTGATAAAATGAATTTACCGCCTTGTCATATTTTGTTCCAATTTTATGTAGCGGATAATAAACTTTCATGTCAACTTTATCAAAGAAGTGCTGATATTTTTCTTGGTGTTCCGTTTAATATTGCTTCTTATGCATTATTAATTATGATGGTTGCTCAAGAAACCGGTTATGAGCTTGGTGATTTTGTTCATACACTTGGTGATGCTCACATTTATATAAATCATATTGAGCAAGTAAAATTGCAACTGACAAGAGAACCGAAGGTATTGCCAAAATTGATCCTTAATCCGGATGTGAAAAAAGTTGTTGATTTTATTTATAATGATTTTACTTTAGAAGATTATAATCCGCATCCTCATATAAAAGGTGCGATATCTGTATAGTTATGACAATTTCAATAATAGCAGCCATTGCCGAAAATAATGTTATAGGAAATAATAACGATTTGATCTGGCATATTTCAGAAGACCTGAAACGATTCAAAAAGTTAACATCCGGACATACGATTATTATGGGCAGAAAAACTTACGAATCCTTACCGTTTAAACCATTGCCTAAAAGAAAAAATATTGTTATTTCAAGAAAAGATGACTTATATTTTGAAGGAGCAATAGTTGTAAAGAATCCGGAAGAAGCTTTGAAAGAATGCAAAGATGAAGATGAAATATTTATTTGCGGCGGTGCAACAATATATAATCATTTTTTAAATATCGCTGATAAGATGTTTCTCACAAAAGTTCATCAAGAATTTGAAGGTGATACTTTTTTCCCGGAAATTGATTATTATGAATGGGAACTTAAATCAAAGTCTGAAAAATTTAAGGATGAAAAATCCGGATTAGATTATACTTTTTTAAATTATTTCAAAAAATAAAAAGAGACGCTTTATTGCATCATTAAAATCTAAAATTATTTCTGTGCCGTTATTATCAACTAATTTAAAATTAATTGTAGTATAATAAATCGGATGTGGAGAATTAAAATTTGATAAATGTTTAAAAAAGAATTAAACCTTTATGTTTTTGTCTTGTCATAAAAGAAATAATAAATATTTCTCATAATCAAATGTTCAAAACCTGAATTACATATTCAGGTTTTTTTCATTATATTTTAAATTTTTTTTTAAAACTATAAGGGTAAAACCAAATTCAAGTGTATAAGAGATAGAGACATTAAAAATAACAGAATAATACAAATATATCTTATTAAACCATTTTGTAAAATATATGTCTAACATTTAAATTATTGTTTAACTAAATCTTAAAGTTATGAAATTATCAAATTTATTATTGCCGGTTATTTTATTTGTTGCTTTTACACTCGTTTTTCAATCATGTAAAAAAGACAATAATGAAAAAGACCTTGTTCAAACATCAGAAGATTACGCTGATGCTCAAGAACTGTTTAATGACCTTTCTCTTCAAGCTAATTTGTATGAAAACGGAGATAAAACCGGATGTCCGGTTGTAACTATAACTTTTCCTGAATCACCTCCGTTTCCTCGACACATTGTTATTGATTTTGGAGAAGAAGGTTGTGAAGGGCCTCACGGCAGAATCAGAACAGGAAAGATCATTGTTGATCAAACAGATTTTTATTTTAATGAAGGTTCAGTCAGAACATTTACTCTTGATGATTTTTATGTCAACGACTTTCATGTTGAAGGGATCAGAGAAGTTACTTGCAACGGCAGAAATGCAGACAGTTTAATACAGCATTCTATTGTTGTAACCGAAGGAAAAGTTACATTTCCTGACGGCAGAGTTATTACAAGAGAAGCATCTCGTACAAGAGTTTGGTTTGAAGGGGAAGATACGCCGTGGAATTTTTATGACGACAAATACAGAATTACCGGTACAGCAAGTGGAATCAATCGTTTTGGGGATAATTATGAATCAGAAATAACAGAACCCATTATTTTTGATATGTCTTGTATTTACAGATTAGTTCAAGGAGTTGTTACTATTACTACAGAAGGACATACAATAATTATTGATTATGGTGACGGAACTTGCGATAATATTGCAATTGTTACTATTGACGGTGAAGAAAGGACCATTCATTTCAGAAGAAGATAAAACGTTTTTCTCATAATCAAACGTCGAAAACCTGCACAAGTTATTTTGTGCAGGTTTTTTATATTATTAACTTTTCAGAACTCATTTTAATACTGCAAGCTGATATATTCAGATATTTTTTACAAAATAAAACACTTTCTGTAATAAATATTAAGAAACACCCATGATAAAGACTTAAATACACCGGAGCATGATTATTTGTACAGTTCGGCAGATTTAATGTGTGTTGCAGCAAGGGCAGGTTTTTGCTTTCACAAAAAGCTATCTGATCTTTAAAATAATAAAAAATAAACAGATGAAAGTTATCTTTAAAATTTTCAGTTTAAAAAAAATATTGTATTTTTCGGAGTGTAATATAATAACTTTTAACCTCAATAAAATGAATTTAGTATCATTAAGTTTAAAATGTCCGGTTTGTGGAGAGAGTGTTATGGATAAAGATCAACTCGTTGATAATTCTCCCGGCATTAAATTGAATATAAAAACAAAAGGTAACAGCGGTACTATTTGGTTAAGTTCCGTATATGAAAGCTACAATTATTCTTGTACCATTAATATTCCGGATAATGAAATCGTTGAATTTTTCTGTCCGCATT
>JAUVIG010000157.1 GCA_030592825.1 Chlorobiota bacterium
AGTATTTTCACAAAGAGTAATTTCCGGGCGTGTTTCAAAAGTAGGCGGGGGAATTTTAACTGCAGTGAAAGTTTACGGGAAAGAAGCACCGGCAATCTTCACATTTACGGATGATAAAGGACTCTATAAAATTGAGCTTCCAAAAGAAGTTAAACATCTTGTATTTTCATATTCAGGTATGGAAAATAAAACTGTAAAAATTAAAGGATTTGATAATATTAATGCAAATCTTACACCTGTAAATTATAAGAAATTCAGATACGGCATAGGTTTGGCATTAGGAATATCGAATTTTAATATCATAATAAATGATCCGATTCAGGGCAGCGATTATACAGAAATTTCTATGGTACCAATCTCAATTCATGGTGATCTTTTTTACAGATTTCGCAAGCGTTTTGAGATACAGGCAGTTATCGAAGACGGATTAAATATTGCGACAATTAAAACTGATTCAACTTATATTAATGAATTTGGAGAAACTGTAAATTATTCAGAAGACTTATATTTAAACAGAGTTTCATCATCATTAATTCTTAACTGTTATTTCCCTTTTACAAAAACACGTAATCATTCAGCTTTTATAGGGTTGGGTCCGCAATTTCAACATTTAAGTTTTTTGAAAACAAATACAGTCGGAGCACGTTTCCAAGCAGGTATAAATTTAAATGAGCATGGTTTTACAACAAGATTCTATCTGGCAGTTGATGTATCAAGCGGCAAATTCAAAGAAGATAACGAATATGTTCCGGGATTTCCTTATAATTATTCAAGCGGAAGATTCGGAGTAGTCTTTATTTTTTAATCTGAATATAAGGATATCCCAAAAACATTGTATTTGTAAAATTTATAGATAATATTTATTTTAAAACTCTTATGCAGAAAACTTTATGATCTCATTAGCATATTCTCCTATTAATAAAGAAAGAGAGTTTAAGGATCCTGCTAATTCATTTAAATCAAGATTCTCCACTTGTAAAGTATCTCTGAATAAAACACTGTCTCCGGCTTCATTTAAAACAAAAGCACCATGTAAAATATCTTGGTTTTTTTGCAGTAAAGCTTTATACATATTTACATCATCATTTTTTACTTTAAAGATCAATTGTTGCATAATTAAAATAGGGTCATCAACAACAATTATCATATTTTTAACACCTTCTTCTTCATTATCAATTACAAACAATCCTTCAGTTTCATTTTCTTCAATTATAGAATATTTTAATTCGTTCAAATATCCTTTTACTTTCGAGAAATTATCACACATTTTTAATATATTTTAGATTAATATTTATATTTAAACATCCAAATATAAGAAATAATTTTCAAAATATACATAGATACAACTGTAAATTGAACATTAAAATATATTTATGTTTTGCAACTTATTAAGGTCTGTTTCAAATTCTTCTTGATGTCCGTTTTTATATGTCATTAATTTAAAACCTTCATCGTTGAATATTGCAAAAGTATAGTTCACTAACCAATCTCCTATGTTTACGTGTTTTGAGCTTTCACCGATTTGAATCATTAAGGGAAAATGCCTGTGTCCAAAAATGAAATAATCAAAATACTTTGTCTTTATCATTTCCTTTGAGAATTGAATCATAATTTCTTTATCAATTCCTCTGAATTTATACACTTTTTCTTTTTTACGACGAGAGTGCGACCAAATTTTCGCAATTGAAAAAGCAAAATTAGGATGAAGCCTTGAATAACACCATTGCAAAAATTTATTTTGAAATATTTTTTTTAATAATTTATAGGCTTTATCACCTGCCCCTAATCCGTCACCATGAGCAATAAAAAATTTCTTTCCGTATATTTCTGTTATTAATTCTTTAGTATGTATTGTAACACCTAACTCAATGTGCAGATAGTCTTTCATCCAAACATCATGATTACCGGTAAAAAAATGAATCTCTGTACCGGAATCGACCATTTCTGCAATTTTTCCCAAAAATCGAACATAAGCTCGGGGAACCACATATTTATATTCCCACCAAAAATCAAAAATATCACCTACAAAATAAATAATTGATGCCTGTAACTTTATTTCATCAAGCAACTTAACCAATAACTTTTCTCTTATTAAGCTTTTTTCATGATTGGGTAAGCCAAAATGCATATCAGAAATAAAATAAATATTTTTCTTTTTCATTAAAAAATTTTAATGAGTGTTTCATTTAGGTTTAAGGATAAAATTTACTAATATTCAGTAAAATTATATTTATTTCCGGCAAAAGAAACTTTTATTGCTTTATGATTTTTTTCAAACAAGTCATATGCCGGTTTTATTTCATTCCAAAATGCAACAAGATCTTCAGGTTTCATACCTGAATATACTTCTTTTGAGAATTTGTCAATTTTATCTTCTGAAAATCTAAAAGGAAATATGTGAACTTTAGGATACCCGTATGTTTGAGAATTATGAAATTTTGATGATAAAAATACAGGTAAAAAGTTTCTGTTTTCAAATGATATGCATCCGGCAGTAACACAATTTCCGTGGATACAAATTGCACTTCCCGGACTTGCATTTCCTTTAAATTTTCGTGTTCTGTTTCTGTCAATGACCAAAGGATATTCAATACACAGCTTAAAACTTGACCCGTAACCGACATCTCCGTAACTGTCAATTTCAGATGTGTTTAATTTAATCCACATGAAGAAGTTTGAACTGCCGTACAATATTTTACACGTATAAAAACCTTCCGGAGTTTTACCGTCTCCCATTATTAATTTTGGTCCCGGTTTTCCGTCAACTGCACAAATCGGCATTGTTGCCAGCAACTTTAATGTATCACTGCGTTTACCGGCAACCCATATTTCAAATTCTCTTTCATGTTTAAATGCTCTGAACAAAACATATTTCGGAGGATAACTTACATTTATTTTCTCACATCTTGCCTTATATGAATTACCTATTAAACTTTCCAACCTGTTTTTTATAAAAGTTGAAGATCGTTCTTTAGTACCGATTTTAATATCAGATATTGAGTCAATAAAAAAAGAATTAAAAATATCTGTTTCTTTTGCTGCTGTATTTATAGAATCCTTAACATTGATATTTTGAGAATTTTGAGACTCACTGTTACATGATAAAATGATGAATAATAAGGAAATGATAAAAATTAATCGCATAAAAAAAGGGTTTATAAATGATAATAACATTGTTAAATTGCTTCATTGCTGTTTTTTAACAATTTAACAATGCAGCAATGAAACAATTGAGCATCCTATTAAATATAAAAACAAAATTAACGACTGCTGTAAGGGTCTTTTTCCCTGAATTTCAAAAATATATTATTTTTAATGCCCGAATATTTCGTTTAACTTTTGTCCTAAATAAGTTCCTCTTAGATTTGCAGCAATTATCTTTCCTTCCGGATCTATTAAGAAGTTTGCCGGAATACCTCTTATACCATATAATGCAACCGGTTCCGATTGCCAATATTTTAAATCGCTGACGTGATACCAATCTTCTAATCCGTCTGCCTCAATAGCATTAACCCAATCTTCTTTTTCTTTATCAAGAGAAACTTGGTAAACAGTAAAATTATCCTTTTTATATTTATTGTAGTTTGCTGCCACATTCGGATTTTCCAGTCTGCAAGGTTTACACCATGCAGCCCAAAAATCAAGTAATACATATTTTCCTCTTAAAGAAAAAAGTTTTACAACTTCGCCTTCAGGATTTTTGAGAGAAATATCCGGAGCAAAATTACCAATACCGGGAATCGGAGGATTTTCTTCCAATATTGAATTTAAACCTTTTATAAGACTTGAATTTGGATAAAGTTCTGTAAGACTTGTGTTAACTTTTTCAAAATAATCTCTATCCACATTTAAAGAAAACACAGGTACTCCGGGACCGAATTGTTGGTACAATGCTAAAACTATTGCCGGAGATGATAAATTTTCATCAATATATTTCTTTGAAAATTCTTTATGAGAATCTACTATCTTTTGGAATTCTTCTTGAACAGCCTTTTTCAAAGAATCCATATCTGCATTCTCTCTTTTTTCAATAAATTGTTTGTTTAAATCATCAATTTTAACATATTCCTTATCAAGTTTATCATATAATTGTTTTAATAGTACACAATGTTGAGAACCTTCTATTGAATATGAAGTTCTGAAATCTGAACCGTCAGAAATAACTGTTATATTGTCAAGAGAATCTGCAATAATCAGTATTTGTGCAGGCTCATTATCCAATTGCAAACCGTATAACTCAGGTGTACTTGCTGAAATATTGAATTTAAACATACCTGTTGTATCCAATAAAATCGTATCAAGATGAATTGTTTCAGTTGAAGAAAATTTATTAATAACTAATTGTTTACCTGCTGCATCTGATATTGTTCCGGAAACGGTAAATCCGTTTTGGCTTGAATCTTTACAAGAATAAAGAATTAATATCGGTAATAATAATATAATAAGTTTTTTCATCCGTTTATAATTTTATATGTAATTAAATTTGTGCAAAAGTAGAAAAATTCAGATTTAAAAAAAGACATATTTAACTTTTATCATATTTATCTTTATTTGCCTTTGAAACATCAATTCTTCTGATTTTAAAATTTAAATAAGCAACCAAAACAGTCATAAACGGACTTATTAAATTAAAAAACGCATACGGAATATAATCAACAGTAGCCACACCCAATACTTTAGCTTGAGTTGCTCCACCGGTATTCCAAGGTATTAAAACCGAAGTTACTGTTCCGGCATCTTCCAATGTTCTGCTTAAAACTTCAGGTTTCAATCCTTTTTCTTTAAATGCTTTGTTATACATTCTTCCCGGAACAACAATTGAAATATATTGATCAGATGCTGTTGCATTAAAAAATATACATGTTGCAGCCGTAGAGGCAATTAAAGAGCCTGTTGATTTTACTCTTTTTATCACAGACATTGTAATTTTTTTCAACATTCCGCTTGATTCCATTACACCGCCAAATACCATTGCTGATAAAATTAACCAAATAGTATTAAGCATACCGGCCATTCCGCTTGTTCCGAATAATTCATTAATACTTTCATTAACAGTATTAATTTTTATATCACCATACATTGCTTGTATAACACTTTTGTATGAAGCTTCTGCATAATTATCCGTAACTCCTGAAATTTGCATAATTATATCACTTTGAAAAATAACTCCGAATAATCCGCCTGCAAGACTTCCAAGTAACATTGCAGGTATTGGCTTTACTTTTTTTATGATAATGAAAATTAAAAATACAGGAACAATAAATAACCAAGGTGTAATATTAAAAGTTGTTGCAATTGCTTTTTGAACATCAACTATTTCTTGTGCATTTGCACTATAGTTACTTGTGAATCCAATAATAAGAAATATAATTAAGGTGATGCCCATTGACGGAACAGTTGTGTACATCATATATCTGATGTGCGTGTATAAATCTGTTCCCGTCATTGCAGGAGCCAGGTTTGTTGTATCTGACAGAGGCGACATTTTATCACCAAAATAAGCACCTGAAACAATAGCACCTGCCGTAATTGCATCATTAATACCCATTGCATGGCCTATTCCGAGAAGAGCAACCCCTATTGTAGCAATTGTTGACCATGAACTTCCGGTTGCAAGTGAAATAAGACTGCTGATTACAACAGTTGCAAATAAAAATATTGAAGGATGTAAAACATTTAATCCGTAATAAATAAATGCAGGAATAACTCCGCTTAACAACCAAGTTCCGGATAATGCACCGATTAGCAACAGAATTAATATAGCCGGCATTGCTTTGCCGATTGTTTTTACAATATTATCTCTTATTTTTTCCCAATCTGCACCAAGACGAAATGAGATTACTGTTCCTACTGCTGCTGCAAGCAATAATGCTATCTGATTTGAACCGTCAAGTGTTGCATCTCCCCAAATAATAACATTTAATGACAGTAAAATAATTAAAAATATAATTGGAATAAAAGATTGAAAAAGAGACGGTGTTTTTTGAAAAACTCTGGATTTGTGCATATTTTTATATTTCTGAAATGCACAAATTTATGAAAAAAGCATTAAAAAAATTATACTGTATTTAAAAAGTAAAGCTTTCAACTCAAAATAAAATTTTGACTTTCACTTTTTCATAATAATTGCGATTACATTCGACAGATATAGTTGTTTTTTGTAGAATGCAATTGATAAAATATATCGTAACTTCGCTACAAACAAATAGAACGCTGATTTAATATGATTATTTTGATTTTAAACAAAATGTTATTTCAATAACCATTTCCACAAAGGGATAATGTGTATTGTTTTATCATCTTTTGTAATTATCTCTTCTTTTTCGGCATTAATTAAAAATGCTTCTGAAATATTCATTTTGTTCATACCTTCCGCCAGTCCGTTTATTTCTCTTTTTAATGTGTCAGTATCTGATAAATCATAAGATACATTTATAAGCTTGTATTTGCCGTTTTCTGAATATATAAAATCAATTTCTTGATTAAATTTCCAATAGAAAATATCTTTTGTAAATCTGCGAATATGTAAAAAAACAATGTTTTCATATTTTTGTCCTATATCTTGATTAAGGCTCACTGCAGTTTTAAATCCTATATCAATTGAATATATTTTTTTAGGGTTTTTAGATTGCTCTGCAATTGAACGAGAATAAACAGGCATAGAGAATACGGCATAAGCATCTTCTAAATATTGCATATAATTGTAAAGGGTGTTTTTTGATAATTGAATGCCTTGCGATTTTAAACTATTAAATAATTTGTTGAAACTTAACAGAGTTGAGATATTCATAAAACAATATTTTACCATATATCTTAATAAATAATGATTTGATATTTTGTAACGTTCAATAAGGTCTTTATAAATTATTAAATCAATGTATTCTTGTAAAGTTTGCCTTGCAAATCTGACATTGTCGAAAACTAATTCCGGAAAACCGCCGTATTCTAAATATTTTTGAAAACAATTTACAATTTGTGATTTGCTTTTTGAACTGTAAATATTTATATCTACATTATTAAATTGCAAATATTCTTTAAATGAAAGTGGAAAAACTTCAAAAGTAAGAGTTCTGCCTCGTAAACTTGTTGCAATTTCACTACTTAACAATTTTGAAGATGAACCGCTTATAAAAATTTGACAATTTTCGGTATCGTAAAGCCTGCGAACAAATTTTTCCCAATTTTCAACATTTTGAATTTCATCGAAAAAGAATATTACTTGTTCTGATTTTTTTTGGGGAAACAGTTCGTAATAAGCATCCGGTAAAAGTGATAATTCTTCTAATTTTAACGGAAAAATACGGTCGTCTTCAAAATTGATGTAAACAATATTTTGTGGAGAAATGGTTTTACGTAAACGCTTTATTGCATGATACATTAAATGCGTTTTTCCGCTGCGCCTTACACCTATAAATGCAATAATTTTATTGCTTGAAATCGGAAAATCAATCTCTCGCCCAAGTACATATTCAAATTTCTTTTCTTGGCTGTTTGTTATTAATTGTTTGAAAATATCTTTTTCCATTTGTTTCCTTATTTAGAGGGACAAATATATGTAAAAGTTTCCTTTTTGGCAAGGAAATATTTGGGGTTGTGATATGTTTGAATCAATTTTTTTACGCATCATACAAATATAAACCAAAATCCGACATAAGAAGGATCGGTTTTTATTTTAGAACTGAAAACTACAAATAATGACAATACGATTATCAAAGGCAGAACTGTTTTAACAATGTTTTTTTATTTTTCATTTATCTGTTTTTTAATGTTTATCTTTTAAGATATTAATAATATAATAATTATAGGAATTGATCCGACTACATTTGCTGTAAAATGAATTATTATCGGAGGAATTATACTATCGGATTTTTCTCTGTAATAAGCTGCAATCAAGCCTATTACCGTTGTGTTGAAAACTATAAAACTTACAAACCAATGCCCCATACCGACAAATAACAAAGATAAATGCATAGCACCAAAAAATAATCCTGAAATTATAACCGGCAAACTCAATCCTAAAAACTTTTGGCTGTATTTAACAACATTGTTGGTACGATATTTTTGTTTTCTCAAATAAATGAATATATGTTTAATCCCTTATCGTTCCAATTTTGGGATTTCCATGTTTTATTTGTTGGAC
>JAUVIG010000595.1 GCA_030592825.1 Chlorobiota bacterium
ATGAAAGAGGTGTTAAGTATAAGATTTTTCTTCGTGATTTTGACAATGAAACAGGATACAGCAACAGCCCCGATGCTAAATTAAATAAGCTCGGTACTACTAAACATATTATGTATGCTTTCAACCAATTAAAAAATGACAGGTCTTTATATATGAACAACGGCCAAAATTGTCCGTTTGTCGAAATTTTCCTCGACCCGCTTAATGATTATAAAATATCTTGGTTTTATCCGCATTATTTGCCCCTCTTTGAACACAGCCTCATTTCAAAGTATTTCGGCAAAAAGAAATATCTTGAAGATAATGAAATAACTTCATTCTTAAATTTTATTGAAGAAGCCGAAGGAAACGAAATGATTCGAAGAAGGCCTGAAGTTAACGAAAAAATTTAAAGAGTTTGTGAATCGGCAATGCTGAAAAAATTAGAACAAGACACGAGTATTGATTTCAACATCATTAATACTGACTTATTTAATTATCAAAAAGAAGGAATTAAATTTGCTGTTTTTAAAAAAGCTGCGGTAATTGCTGATGAAATGGGACTCGGAAAAACATTACAGGCAATAGGAACGGCAATTTTAAAAAAGAAAATATTTGATTTCAGAAGAACACTAATTGTTTGTCCGGCATCTATAAAAGAACAGTGGAAAAGCGAAATAGAAAAATTTACGAAAGAAAAAGCATTAGTTATTCAAGGAAATCCGGAGCAAAGAAATAAACAATATAAAGATAAAGATCATTTCTTTTATATAATTAATTATGAAACTATTCTTCGTGATCACAGAGCTTTAAATAATGCAGGATTTGATTTTTTAATTCTTGATGAAGCACAACGTGTAAAAAACTATGAAACAAAAACTTCATCAGCAATTAAAAGGCTGAATCCCAAACATACTCTTGTAATTACAGGAACTCCGATTGAAAATAAACTTATTGATATTTATTCAATATTAAATATTATTGATCCGTATTTTTTCGGGCCTTTATGGAATTTTTCATATCAATATTGTCTTTTCGATCCTGAAAAACATAATAAAATAAACGGATATTATAATTTACAAAAGCTCAATGAAAAGTTGGGAGATATACTGATAAGAAGGGAAAAACGAAAAGTTATTGATGAGCTTCCTAATCTGCAACAATATAACATTCCGGTTCTTTTATCACCTTTGCAAGCTGAATATCATGCGGGATATGCAACAGGAATTGCCCAAATATTACGCAAGAAATTTCTGACACCATATGATATGCAAAACCTGCAAATGTTACTTGCAAAAATGAGAATGGTGTGTGATTCAACATATCTTGTTGATGATGAGACAAATGAATCACCAAAATTAGAAGAACTGAAGTATATCTTATTAGAACAACTTGGCATCCAAAACACAGACCGGAAAATAATAATCTTTTCAGAGTGGGTTAAAGTGCATAAACTCATCGGACAAATGTTACGGGAAAATGATATTGGTTTTGTTGAGTTAAACGGAAGAATTCCCGTGAAATTAAGAGGTGAACTGATTCGAAAATTTGAAACAAATAAACATTCAAAAATCTTCCTCTCAACCGAAGCAGGCGGTACAGGATTAAATCTTCAAGTTGCAGATACTGTCATTAATTTTGAATTGCCGTGGAATCCGGCAAAGAAAAATCAACGTATCGGGCGAATTGACAGATTAGGGCAAAAAAGCAATAAACTGACTATTTTTAGTTTCATTTCAAAAGATTCAATAGAAGAAAAAATTGCAGCCGGTTTACTTGTAAAGCAAAACCTTTTTGACGGAGTTTTAAATGACGATAATGACACCAATTTTGTAGATTTCTCATCTAAAGGACGTTCACAATTTATTGAACAATTAGAAGATTTTATTTATAAATCGCAAACCGAAGCACAAAAAGATATTTATGAAGATGATGTTAATATACAAGATGAAAGCCCTGAACAAGAGGATGAAATAGCATCTTATGTTGAACCGGAAGAAGAAAAAGAACCTCTTGCAATCAACGAAACAGAAAAATCGGAAACTTCAGAACTTGAAACAAAACCGACAGAAAATATAACAGAAGAAAGTCCGGTTTCAAAAACAGAAGAACTTGAGCAGGTCATAAACAACGGAATGCAGTTTTTATCCGGCTTGTTTAAAATGTCAACAGGTAAAGATGTGGGGTTTGAAAACCAAAAAATTGAAGTTAACAAAGAAACCGGCGAAGTTACAATGAAATTTAAATTGCCGGTAAACGAGTTATGATATAATAAAGTGTTTTACAAAACCTTAAACCTGACAGTTTTGAAAATTGTCAGGTTTTTTTTGGTTTGAAGGAACGATTTTGAGTTTGTTTTTGTATTTTTTTTGGATAAGTTAAAGAATCAGACTAAATTTGAGAAAGAATTAATTACTTATCTAAAAAAATATCTTATGAAAAAAATTAACCTGTTAACAGTATTATTTCTAATTATTGCAAGTTCAGCTTTTGCTC
>JAUVIG010000161.1 GCA_030592825.1 Chlorobiota bacterium
ATAGTAATTTGATTTTTACCGGAACCATATTCATATGTATATGTAGTATCAGATATACTTTCTATTTTAATTGAATCAGATTTATTAACCAATGTTTTCTTACTATGGATGATTTTAGTCAAATCTGGTTGTACAAAATCAAATTTATTTGCTTTTTTGATTAGTTTAGAATTTTCTGTAAAAACAACCACAAGGTTTAACCATTTAGATACAGCATAAATTTCCAAACCTGATTCCTTGATTTTTTCAACATACTCATCATTAACCGGAACATCTTGTTCTGTAACAGGAATGTTATATTTAAGTCTTCTGTTTATTGCTCTGTCTGAAAGAAACTCTTGCGGCTTATCAATTGAATAAACGGAATTGTTTTTATCTTTGAATTTTATAACATAAGTATTAGGAGCAACTTTTTGCGAAAGTCCTAATGTTATAATAAATATCATATTTAATAATAAAACTGTTTTCTTCATTTATTTGTAGTTTTAAAAATTGAAAAAATAAAAATATTAAAAATATTTATATGAGAAAAACAATTTTGATAATCGTTACTTCTTTTTTCATTTTATCTTCTTGTAATATCTTTAAAAATGATAATAAGAAAAGTCAAAATAATTTGAAATCGGATAACAATGAAAAACTTGAAACTGATTTGCAAGAACAAAATTCATATTTGATTGCTTTCTATAATGTTGAAAATCTGTTTGATACAATTAACGATCCTATTACTGATGATGATGAATTTACGCCTTCTGGCTTTAAAAAGTGGAATAAAAAACGTTATGAAAAAAAGTTGGATGATCTGTCATGGGTATTAAGCAATATTAATAAAGAACTGCCGACTTTAATAGGATTATGCGAACTTGAAAATCGTAATGTTGTTGAAGATTTATCAAAAAACAAATTATTAATTGAAGGGAATTATAGAGTTGTTCATGAAGAAAGCCCTGATACAAGAGGTATTGATGTTGCATTAATGTATCGCAGTAACTTATTTAAGTATTACAGTCATTCTTCAGTTCCTGTTATTGTTCCCGAAGCACCTGAAGCAAAATTGAGAGATATTTTATATGTAAAAGGTGCATTTGCGGAAAGCGACACATTTCATATTTTTGTAAATCACTGGAAATCAAGAAGGGGTGGGAGAGAAGAAACCGAATTTAAACGTTTGGCAACTGCAAAAATTTTAAAAGCTAAAATTGATAAAATTTTCATGAACAATAATAAAGCAAACATCATTATTATAGGTGATTTTAATGACGAACCTCATAACATCAGTTTAAACAAAATTTTAAATGCAACAGATAAAAAAGCAGATGCGAATTTTGACGAACTGTATAATTTGATGTATGACAAAGCAAAAAATGATGAAGGAACAAATTCAAGAAATTATAAATGGTTTATGTTGGATAATATGATTGTTTCTCGTTCATTGACAGATGATAATGACTTTTTCGCAGAAGGAAAAACAGGACATATTTATAAGCCGGAGAAAATATTATACTATAATGCCAAAGCAAACTTTCATGTACCGAATAAAACATACGGTGGAAAGAATTATTACGGAGGATACAGCGATCATTTGCCGGTTTATTTTATTTTAAAACGGTAGGATGTTGATTATTACTAATTATCCTGTTAATTTTAACAAAAAATCATTAAATTTGTAATAATAACAGACTTAAAATAAAACAATATGATAGTTGAAACAGTTAAAAACGAAACTTTAATCAGAATACCAAAAACAGTAGATTCAAAAATAGTTCAATCTGTTATTGATTATCTGCGAATTGTTGAAATTTTGATGAATAATAAAGGTAATAAAGAATCAGCTGAACAGTTGGCTGAAGAAACTGATAAAAATTGGTGGAATAAAAACAAAAATCGTTTCATCAAATGAAAATAATAATGATATTTCTTTCGTTGCATTAACATTATCTATCCCAAATTCAGTTCTTTGGACAAATGATAAGAAACTTATAAAAGGCTTACAAAGTAAAGGTTTTAATCAAACAATATCTACGAAAGATTTAATACAACATTTTCAATAATACTTTACTGCAAATGAAGATTTCAATATGCCTTATTTGAAAATATGCAATTCAAATTAAAATCAAATTATAAACCTACCGGGGACCAACCTCAAGCCATTGATGAGCTGATAAAAGGCATCGAAGCAGGGGAGAGGTTTCAAATTTTGCAAGGGGTAACAGGTTCCGGTAAAACATTTACAATTGCTAATTTAATTGAAAAAATAAACCGACCTGTTTTGGTTTTAAGCCATAATAAAACTTTGGCTGCTCAATTATACGGAGAGTTTATGTCTTACTTTCCCGAAAATGCCGTTGAATATTTTGTTTCTTATTATGATTATTACCAACCTGAAGCATATTTACCGTCTTCAAATACTTATATTGAAAAGGATCTTACCATAAATAAAGAAATTGAAAAATTAAGATTAAGTACAACAACTTCATTACTGACAAGCAGGAGAGATGTTATTGTTGTTTCTTCTGTATCATGTTTGTACGGCATAGGAAATCCTGAAGATTTTTATTCTAATTTGGTTGAAGTAAAAAAAGGAGCTAATTTAGTCAGGAATAAGTTCTTACGTGATTTAGTCTCAAGTCTTTATTCAAGGAATGATTTAAACTTCAGCAGAGGAAATTTCAGGGTTACAGGAGATACTGTTGATGTTTTTCCTGCATACAGTGATATTGCAATCAGAATATCTTTTTGGGGAGATGAAGTTGATGAAATTCTGACTTTTGATCCTGTAAACGGGCATACAATTGATAATTTGGATTTTATAAGAATTTATCCGGCAAGCATCTTTATGACAACTAAAGAACGTTTAAACCAAGGAGTTGATCAAATTGTGCTTGATATGGGTAAGCAAGTTGGATATTTTAAAGAAACAGGTAAAAACCTTGAAGCAAAGCGTATTGAAGACCGTGTAACTTATGATGTTGAAATGATTAAAGAATTAGGTTATTGTACGGGAATTGAGAATTATTCAAGATATTTTGACGGAAGGAAATCCGGCAGCAGGCCGTTTTGTTTGTTAGATTATTTTCCGGATGATTTTATTGTTGTTATTGACGAAAGCCATGTTACTTTACCGCAAGTTCATGCAATGTATGGCGGAGATCGTTCAAGAAAAAGAAATTTGATAGAATACGGTTTCAGATTACCGGCAGCAATGGATAACAGACCTTTGAAGTTTGACGAATTTGAGGGATTTGAAAAACAAACAATTTATTTAAGTGCAACACCTGCAAATTACGAACTTGAAAAATGTGAAGGTGTTGTAGTTGAGCAAGTTATAAGACCCACAGGTTTAATAGATCCCGGCATTGACGTAAGGTCGAGTTTGAATCAAATTGATGATCTTATTGCTGAAATTAACACAAGAGCAAATATTGATGAACGTGTACTTGTTACAACATTAACAAAACGAATGGCAGAGGAATTATCGGAATACTTTGATAAGATATCAATCAAAAGCCGTTATATTCATTCAGATGTTGAAACCGTTGAAAGAGTTCAGATTATGGAAGACCTCAGAAGAGGTATTTTTGATGTGTTGATCGGTGTAAATTTATTAAGAGAAGGCTTGGATTTGCCTGAAGTTTCTCTCGTTGCCATTTTAGATGCTGATAAAGAAGGTTTTTTAAGATCCGAAAGATCATTAACTCAAACAGCCGGACGAGCAGCACGTAATATCAACGGTAAAGTAATTATGTATGCTGATAAGATAACAAAATCAATGCAACGAACCATTGATGAAACTGACAGAAGACGTGAAAAACAACTGAAATATAACGAAGAAAATAATATAACACCAAAACAAATACAAAAAGAAATCGGGAAGATTAAACTTACCGATAAGCAGGAGGAGCATACCGGTAAAATTTATAATACAGGTATTAAAAGTTCAATTGCTGCTGATCCTGTAGTAAAATATATGACAAAATCTGCTTTAGAAAAAGCAATTCAAAATACTGAAAAGAAAATGCTAAAAGCTGCAGAAGAACTTAACTTTACGGAAGCTGCAAGATTCAGAGATGAAATTGTTGAATTAAAGGAGCTTTTAAAGAATTCTTAATCATTATTGTTTGTCCCATAATTAATATTATGTTAAATAGAATATATATTTAAAACGGGGATATTGCATCCCCGTTTTGTATTTAATCTATTTTAATCTCTTCTGTAGCTGAATTATTAATTAACTCCTCTATTCTCTTTTGATTTTCTGTATCTCTTAATCTAAAATAAATTCTTTTTAAAACTTTCAGTAAATCAATATCATTTGGATTTATTTTAGAGGCTACTTCAAATTTTTCAGCTGCAATTCTTAATTGTTCTTTTGCTAAATTTTCAAATTCAGCAGATTTTTTAAAGTCCTTCTTCAAGTATATTTTAAGGATATAATCGGCATGTAAAGCATTTCTGTCATTTCTTTTTAAATAGATTCTACCTAGATTATATGCTGCGTTAAAGAATTTCGGATCAACTTCCAAAGATTCATTATACAACTTCTCTGCTTTGTTCAGGTTTTCTTCAATATTTTTTACTACTTCCAAAGCTTTGTTCAGAGTTTCATCTCTTTTTGACTCAGCAGCTTTTAATTTTGTAGGATTATTTCTTTCTCTGAAAGCCTCTTTTTTATGGTCATAAGACTCTTCCATATATTTTTTATATTCATCATTCATCTTATCCGTAGCATTATCGTAAATTGTTGCTTTAGCAGAATAATAAGACGGATTATCAGGATTTTTTGCAAGAGCAATATCTATATACTCTACAGCTTCATCCAACTGATTTTTAGCCATATAATAATTAATAAGGTCTATAATCAGTTGCTCATCATCAGGATATTTATCAAAACCTTCCTTAACTTTGCTGATAAAAGTTGTGCTGTCTCCCATCCCGGCATAACATTCTGCCAAATAATGGTATGATGCACCCGGCAGATGATCATTTTCAATACTTTTTTCAAAATGTGATTTGGCTTTTTTATAAGATTTGTCATTATATGCAATAACACCCATAAAGTATCCGATTTGATTTAATTTATATATTGTGTCTAAAGAGTTTTTAGGTAATTCACAAAGATTATATCCGTATTCCATTAATTTGTATGAGTCTTTAAATTTTTTATTGATAGATTCATTCAATTTATTATCATTCTTTGTTTTTTCCTCTAATGCATCTGAATATAAGGTAATTGCATCATTAATAATGCTGCTTTTTATCATTGCTAAAAGGTCTTTTGTTGTCGATTTATCTTTAAATTTACCTTTTTCATCAACTTCTACTGCTTTTAAAAGAGCTTCCGCAGATTTTTGAAGTGCGTTTTTATCAATAAATTCAGTTTGTTCCCAACTGTCTAAAATTCCGTTTTTAAAGATTAACTTTTTTCTGTTATATTCCCAAATCTCCATATCTCCTGATACACTTTTTTTACCCGGTTTATCAATCAGATATTCAGCATTTTGAATACCGTTACCTGTAGCAGGCAAACCTTTATACAGACCGGCAATTTCAAAGGTATGTATATTGTAGTAAATATCTGCCCTTTTTGCCCATGTGGCTGATTTTGTGTTTTTCTTTGCGTTAAGAATATCTGCATCACTTTTTTCTTTTTGTTTAATTAATCCGTCCCAAGTAACTACCGGCTCTTGAGCATAAGCAGTACTCATAAAAATCAACAGTACTGTAAAAATCGTCAGTTTTTTCATTTTTTTCATTTTTTGATATTCGTATTATGTATAATTATTAAAATATTACAACTTGCAAATTTGTAATTGCCTAAAGAGTTCAGCTAAAAAGCCTCATAATTATTCATCACTATATGTTTCGTCATTAGAATCAGAGTTACTGTCTTCATTATTTTCACCATTCACAGCTTCACTTCTGTCAACTTTTGCACAAGATGCAATACTGTCATTTTCTTTTAACTTAATAAGTCTCACACCTTGTGTTGCTCTTCCTGCAACCCTGATACTGTCAACATTTGTTCTTATTGTTAATCCTGATTTGTTGATAATCATAAGATCATCATCATCAGTTACATCCTTAATGGCTATTAAATTACCGGTTTTTGGAGTTATATTAATAGTTTTAACACCTTTACCGCCTCTTTTTGTTATTCTGTAAGCATCAATAGAAGATCTTTTTCCGTATCCGTTTTCAGAAACAACGAGAACATTAACTTCATTATTGTTTTCGACACAAATCATGCCTATTACTTCATCATTCGCATCAATGCGTATTCCGCGTACTCCGGCAGCTGTTCGTCCCATACTTCTGACATCAGTTTCATTAAATCTTATAGCTTTACCGTTTCTTGCAGCAAGCATAATCTCATTAGAACCGTTAGTCAGTTTTGCTGAAATTAAATTATCTCCTTCCCTTATTGTAATAGCATTTATTCCGTTTTGTCTTGGTCGTGAAAATGCCTCAAGCGGTGTTTTTTTAATAGTTCCTCTTTTTGTAGCAAAAACGATAAAATTATTGTTTAAATATTCTTCATCTTTCAGGGTTATTACTTTCATATATGCAGTAACATTATCGTCCTGTTCTATATTGATCATATTCTGAATTGCCCTGCCTTTAGATGTTTTACTTCCTTCAGGTATTTCATATACTTTCAACCAGAAACATTTACCTTTTTCAGTAAAAAATAACAACCAATTGTGCATATTTGCAATATACATATGTCTTAAAAAGTCTTTGTCGCGAGTTGTACTGCCTTTAGAGCCCTTTCCTCCCCTGTGTTGAGTTTTATATTCTATAAGATCTGTTCGTTTTATATAACCCAAATTCGAGATAGTTATTAATACTTCATCATTAGCATAGAAATCTTCAGGATTAAATTCAGCAGAAGAATATATAATTTCTGTTCTTCTTTCATCACCGAATTTTTCTTTTATATCAAGCAATTCTTCTTTGATAATCTCCATTTGAAGTGATTCGTTTTCTAAAATTTCTTTCAGATGTGCGATGAGTTCCATCACTTCTGCATATTCAGAACGAAGCTTATCTTGTTCTAATCCGGTTAATTGTCTTAATCGCATATCTACAATGGCACGCGATTGAATATCAGACAAATTAAAACGTTGCATTAATGATTCTCCGGCTTCATTCGGACTTTGAGATGCTCTGATTATTTTGATAACTTCATCTATATTATCAGAAGCAATGATTAAGCCCTCAAGAATATGAGCACGTTCCTCAGCTTTTTTAAGTTCAAATTTTGTTCTTCTTATTACAACATCATGCCTGTGTTCAACAAAATTTAATATTAGATCTTTTAAATCAAGTAATTGAGGCCTGCCTTTAACGAGAGCAATATTATTTACACTGAAAGAAGTTTGAAGTGCAGTATATTTGAATAATTGATTAAGAACAACATTTGCAATAGCGTCTCTTTTTAAAGCAAATACTATTCGCATTCCTTTTCTGTCGGATTCATCATTAGCAAATGATATTCCTTCAATCTTTTTCTCATTAACTAATGCTCCTACTTTAGCAATTAACAAAGCCTTATTAACTTGATAAGGAATTTCTGTAACAATAATTTTTTCTCTTCCTGAGTCGGAAGTTTCTATATGCGATTTAGCTCTTAAAACAATTCTGCCCCTACCTGTATGATATGCATCTTTTACACCTTGATAACCGTATATAGAAGCACCCGTCGGAAAATCAGGGGCTTTAATAATAGTTATTAAATCATCAATTTCAATTTCATTATTATTGATATATGCAATAACAGCATCAATTGTATCAGATAAGTTATGCGGAGCCATATTTGTCGCCATACCAACAGCAATCCCTGATGCTCCGTTAATCAATAAATTTGGAATTCTGCTTGGCAATACAGTAGGTTCTTCTATTGTATCGTCAAAATTCAATTTAAAATCAACTGTATCTTTATCAATAT